>JAUIHJ010000257.1 GCA_030432015.1 bacterium | reverse complement strand
TGTTGTCGTTAAGCCAACCGAGCCTTCGCGGACGGTTCCTCCGACTCAGTCCGGCCAGTCTCCGGTAAAGACTTCGGTGGCCGGTCCCGTCATGAAGACGTGGTTGGTTGCGGCGTCCCACTCCAGCTCCAGGTCACCACCCAAGAGGTGATTCAAAATCTTGCGTTCGGTGCGACCGGCCAGCACCCCCGCCACGCAGACCGCGCTGGCGCCGGTTCCGCAGGCCCACGTCTCTCCCGAGCCCCGTTCCCAGGTGCGCTGGCGGACTTCGCGAGGGGAGATCACTTCGACGAATTCGACGTTGACGCGTTCGGGAAAGGCGGCATCCGTTTCGATGCGCGGTCCGGCACCCAAGACCAGGGCGTCGCTGGCCTGTTCGACGAAGAGAATGCAATGTGGGTTTCCCATCGAGACACAGGTCGCCGCGAACCGCTGGCCGCCAACCTCCAACTCCTGGTTGACGACCGGGTCGCCCGCCAAACCCGTGGGGATCCGGTCCGCCTCGAGGATCGGTTCGCCCATGTCGACCCGAACCTGCGTGACCACGCCGCCGGTGGTTGCCAGATCCAACGACAGGACACCCGCTCCGGTCTCGATCTTCAGGCGGTCCTGGCGGCAGAGGCCGTGATCGTACACGTACTTGGCCACACAGCGAATTCCATTGCCGCACATCTCAGCCTCGGACCCGTCGGCGTTAAACATCTGCATCCGCGCATCCGCCTGATCGGACTGGCGAATCAAGATCAGCCCGTCCGCACCCACGCCGAAATGGCGGTGCGATATCTGCCGAGCGAGTTCGGCCGGGTCTTTCGGCAGGTTGCCATCGAAACAGTTGAGGTACACGTAGTCGTTGCCGGCTCCGTGCATTTTGGTGAATTGCATGCGGGATTTCTCGATGTTCGTGGGAGTGACCGGTCGACTGCGACGGTCCATCATCTGCCATTGTTGTGGATGTTAGCCAAAATCACCAAGAGGACTCAACCACTAAGGTCAAGGTTCACGCCACGCTTGCCTTCGGGGGGGACCTGAGCGAGCGGTTGGTCGTGGGCTTGACCAGCATGCTGATTGGCGTCTCGCGGCTCCGCGTGATCTGCCGATTCCCATTGCCGGCGGCCATCCGCGTCTCGGTCGCCTGCCGCTAGGTCTTCGGTGGTTTCCCCGATGCCAGCGGCCTGTTCGGCTTTTTGGGTGGACGCTGTCTCGCGAGCCTGTCCGGCGACCTCCTGCTGGGTCCGGTCGAGATCGCTCCCGCTGGCTTGGGCCCGTTGTCCGCCGGCGAGCGATCCGATGATAGGTAGGGGGCCAATGCTCATGCGTTCTCCTCGATCGTGATCGCGTGCATATCGTGTGGCTGCGATGGCAACGTATCGTTATCGCCTCGGCGCGGAAGGTTGACGAGCTCCACTCGATCTTGGTAGTCGTGAGATCGCTCCGCCGCGCGGTGGGGGCTGTCCGGGAAATACCTGTTGGATTGTCTGGTTCAGCTCCGGAAAGGGTTGCCGGCGGACGACGGGCACGTCGAGCGTTCCGCCGGCATAGACGACCAGAATGCGTTTGCCGGCCTCCTTGAGCAGGGGGCGAATGAGCCCGGATAGCAATTGATTGTCGTCGCGTCCGACCGACGTGTCGAAGATCAGGTTGAGTCTGCGTTCGTCGGTAATACGGCTGATCTCGCCACGCCCGTACAGGCTGATGGCATCGCCGGCGAAGTCGATCCGCTTCAGGTATAGCCGATCCGCTTCGACTTCGAAATCAATGTTGCTCGACGTAAAACCGACCCGATCGGGACGCCTTAGGGAGAGAAAGGCCAGCATCTCGACGAGGATTGGGAATTCGTAGATGTCGGCATCCCGCAATTCGACGGTGCCATGACCTCGCAAGGCGTGCATCCCGTGGCTGTTGCCTTCCAGATAGACGTCGGCAAACGTCTTGCCAGAGATATCCAGCCCACGCGTGGTGGCTTCTTTGGAGATGGTCGTCAGATTGGCTTCCTGTAGTTTCGCATCCAGCTCGAAGCGGCCGTTGTCGCGATACCAGATGTGGGCGTTACTGGCTAAGGTGCCGTCGAATACGGCGGCGTAGATGGGACGCGGTGGCGTTCCTCGCGGTACTTTGGCATGTTTGCCGAAGACGATTTGCTGTCCATCAATGCTCAGCGGACCACGGACACGGGATAGTTGGACCCCTTTGTAGATCAACGACTCGATCGCCAGGTTTCCGCTGCTGGCAACCTGTCCATCCTGGTAATTTCCCAGCAACGTCAGGCCGCCGCGTAGATGCTCGATCTTCAGTCCACAGGCCAGATTGCCGTCTTCCACGTCAAATTCTAGGTTCCAGCCGGCGCTCGCTGGTGACGAGGAGTCGGTGCTGCCTTCGAGCTGCAGCAAGCCGCTGATGCTGACGGGGCCGGTCAGGTTCAGTTTGGTCAATGCGCTGCCCAGCGCCGGTGGCAGGGCGGCGCAAAGTTCGTGCGTGGTGTGCAGTCGCGAGACATGGAAATCGGAAAGCTGAACCCGCCAATCCCCTTGCTTGGTCACCACCTGTCCGCCAAGACGCACTTCGGTGACGCCGTGCCGCGCGTGCAATTTTTCGAGCTCGACGACCCCGTCCTGGAAGTAGATCCGTCCCGTCACGTCGTCCAGTTGATAGGCGAACCAGTCGGGGCGGATTGTGATGCTGCGGCCGTCGACCTGTTGTTCGCGACGGAATTTCTCTGCCGACACGGCGACGGAGAGGCCTTGGTCGGTGGCATACGTGAGGTCGATTTGCAGGTGGTCGATCGTGCCGCGTGGTCGTAACTTCGTCCACATGTTTTGGACATTGGGATTCAGGGCATGCCGAAGTTCTTCTTCCAAGGGGACGTCCGTGCAGTTGAAACGCATCTTCAGTTGCGAGCCATCTCCCGCGTTGCAACTCCACTTGCCCTGGCACCGAATGAAGCCGCTATCGTTCTTGCCCTGGAGGTCCGAGAACGTGATCTCGTCATCCACAACGCTGAGGTTGCCGTTGATATCGTAAATGGGATAAGGAAAGCGATCGTACTTAATCGAGCAGCCTCGCAGTCCGATGTCATAGCGTTTGGTCGGGGGGACGCGCGGGTCGTTGCGTTCGAGACGACCCCAGGCGGTGATCTCGCCGTGTGGTGCCAGCGAGCGGACAAACTCCTGTGACTTGCCGCTCATGGCCGCAATCAGTTGCTCGTCAATGTCCAGCGGCTCGTCGGCGGACAGTTCGACCCAACCCGTGAATTCGGGGCCGGGACGAATGATGCGGCCGTTGATCGACACGCGCCGTCCACTGGCGCTGGCTTGCAGGTTGTCGAGTACCAGTTCTTCATTCTCGAAATGGACGCGCCCCCGGCAGCGTCGCAGACGGTACGGGAACTGCTCGTAAGCGAACGACATTTCGACAAAGTCGGCGGTGATCACAGGCACCCACCGCGAGCCATTAAAGTGCAGCAGCAGGTCCAGGTCGACAAGCCCTTCGGGTTGGAACTTGTTCCAGATCTGGCGCCATTGAAGGGGCAACGCGGCGTTCAGGCCACGATCAAAAGCGAACTTCTTGGCCTTGATCTCAAGAATCCTCCGGCTGGTCGGGAGCCATCCGTCCATGCGGTACGAAGCCTCCAGACGCGTTTCGCCCGAGGCGGCAACCAACCGTTGGATCTGCAACTGCTGGTCGTCGCAGTAGAATTCCGCCCCGACATGCTCGAGCGGCCGGGGCAGGCGCGCGTCTTCGATCCGCCCGGTAAACGTGCCGTGCGTCTGGAAACGCAGCTTGGCGGGGGCGGTCTCCTGCCGTGCCACCTTAAATGTCAGACTGGCCATTCCCCGCGCCGCTTCAATCGTTTTGAGTTTGTCGGCATATTCGAGCGGCAGGGAGGCAATCAACGCCGGTGACAGGCGTAATTGCTCGATGGAGCCCTGCGCGCCCCACTCGGGCGAATCGAGACTAAACTGCCCATCGACCAGCACCCGTTTGCAATGGTCGCTGCTGAAGCTGCCTTGGGCTCGCATGGCCGATCCGACCGCCGTTGGCGGCGGGCTTTCCGGGCTTGACGCTGGCTGGCGAACCGGGGTCAGCGTCAAGTCGATATTTCGCATCGTCAGCCGCCGGGGCCCTCCCGCGGTGGCGTCGATCAGTTCCAGGGTACCTTCTTGAATGGTCGACGGCGGTGGACGGTCGCCAAACTTTGGCAGTGGAAAGAGCTGGCTGGTGTTCCAGCTTCCATCGGGGCGGCGCGTGGCTTGGATGATCGGTCGGCGGAGGATCAACTGCTTGACGCGCGGTTTGCCGCGGGCGATCTCGGCGAGCGTTGCGTCGCACTTGACGAACAGCTCTTCGGCAAAGAACAGCAGATTGGTTTTGTCAAACTGGTCGACTTCGGAGATGGAGATCCCGCGAACTTCGATGCCGTGTCCTTCGATTCGCCGCGCCGAAGCGATCGTCACGATCAAGTCGGAATAGCTGGACTGAAATTTTCGCTCGAGGTGGGCACGAATCTCCTCATCCAGGCGCGCCTGGACGAAGATGATGACAATCGCCACGACGACCCCCGTGATGAGGCTGATCGAGAGGAGCCAGCGCACGAAGTCAGCCAGCAGGCTTTTGGCCTGCGGGCGACGTTCGTCAGGTTGTCGTGGCGGCACCATCGATGGTCGGTCTTCGCTGGCGAGTTGGAATTTGGGTTTGAATTTGAGTTTGTGAAAATGACGCCGCAAGAGCGACATTCTTGAAGTCGTTGCCGTCTGTCGGTCGTAGTACTCGACCTTCTGGCGCCCGTCACCGCGGGCAAAAAATCGTTGTGAGGCTGGAGTTTTTCGGAGTCGTGTGAATGCCTGCTTACCGGGGCACGGGCGTTATGCCGTCTGTTTCTCGCTGCGTGTCGAGGTGCTGATGGCTGAGGGAATCCAAACGCAGATCGCGGCCGCGGCCAGGACAATCAAGGGCAGCATGGCAGGTTGGCGATACCGGATGGAACTTACAAAGATCATGTGCAGGCAACTGAAATAGATGGCAGGCAGAAGGCAGATTGCGAAAGGCCAGCCGCGCGGCACGTACCGTACGGCGCCCCAGACCGCGCAGCCGATCAACGGCACGTAGCCCAAGAGAATCAACATTCGGAATGTCCAGCTTTGCATTTCCGCCGCGTTGGGCAGGGGGCTCCACATGCGGCCCAGCTTGACCAGCATGAGGCGTCCGACCTCGCGCGGATGCTTCCGGGCCCAGTCGATGGCCGCCGTACGCATTCGTCCATCCAGTCGATGGGCGAACGAACCGGCGGGAGCGCTCGGCGCGGCAGCGTCGGCTTGTTGCTGCGCTTGATGAAATTTTGCGACGAATCGCATGTCGCTGGCGCCGGTCGCCGTGGGGCTGAGGCCGTCGTAGAGGCTGGCTCCCATTTGCAGCGTCGTCACCACCAGGTGGCCGGTGACGCGGTAGTTGCGGATCCACCAGGGAGACATCGTCAAGGCAAATGCCATCAGGATCACTGCGGCGTGGATCAAGTCCTGGCGCGTGTAGCGTCCCCACAGCACGCCCGCACCCAACGCAAATGGCGTGAACAACAGCCAACTGGGGCGAATCAGTGTCGCCAACCCGGCCACAACGCCAATGGCGAGTGCCCAACCGATGGCCGCGCGTCCGGATCTCGACGCGTCCGGCGTCGACTGTGCGTCCGCGGACGGGCGTTGAGTCTGCCGGGCAAGTCTTACCCAACAGATTAATTGTCCCATCAGCGCCAGGCAGAACGGTGCTTCGCTTAACACGAAGACGCTCATCCCGATCGCGCCGGGGTAGACCGCGGCCCAGAGGCCGGCGACCAGCGCTGTGCGCGTGTCGAAAAGTTGACTGGTCAAACAAAATACGCCTCCCACCGTTGCGGTGCCAAACACTGCACCCAGTAGACGAGCCCAGATGACCGGTGCGTCGTCGCCGGTGATGCAAAACAATCCTGCCAGCAACAGCGGGTATCCTGGGGTTCGAAAAGCGGGAGACTGGTCGATTCCATAGCGGTATGGTTCACCGCGTACGATGTGTTGGGCCAATACCCAGTAGCTCGTGCTGTCGCCGTAGGCAAACGCCCTGGCGTCGGGCAACCGCGCCTGCCACCAGTACGCGGCGCCCATCCGGATCAGCAAGGCGATCGCCAGGATCAGGATCAGCACCGAGGTTTGGTTCTTCAGAGTTTCACTGATGCTCCGGTTCACGTTGTCCTTCCGAGAAAATGGCGGGGAATCGTAGTTTGCGGTGGGGCAGGGCGTCAATAGATCTAGCAATTGGGGGGGCAGGGAGGGAATCGCCGGACGATCGGGGGCGGATCATGCGGACGCGTTCGCCCCAAAGCCAATCCGCGACTGTATTTACTTGGGGCTAGCACGCGGTATACTCGTGAGCTTACCTGTGGCGGACGGGCGCAGTTGACGTGTCGTGCTCCGCGAAGAAAGCCCTCGAACGCTGGGGGCAGTGCTGGCATCGCTGGCGGGCAAACCCGGTTCCGTCGAAGCAGGCCCAGTCAGTTGCTTCAGCGAAATGTGACCTCATCCAACCAACGCTAGGCAGTGGAGATTTTCATGGCGGCACCATCCAATCGCGGCAAACTTATGTGGGCCAGTTTCTTGACGTTGATCGCGGCCGGGATGGGCTTTGCGGTTCGGGGCGGCATTCTTCGCGACTGGGGTTCGCAGTTTGGTTTCACCCAGATGGAACTCGGTACGATCACCGGTGGCGGACTTGTCGGCTTCGGGATCGTGATCATGGGTGCCAGCTTGATCACGGATCGTGTCGGTTATAAGCCAATCATGTTGCTGGCCGCCTTGCTCCACCTTGTTTCGGTGGTCATGACGTTGGCTGCCACCCCGGTCTTTGACGCCCTGGGAAAAGACGCGGCATTCTGGTGTCTGTACCTGGGCATGTTTGTCTTCGCGATTGCCAACGGTCTGTGCGAGGCCGTAATCAATCCCCTGATCGCCAACCTCTATACCGAAAAGAAGACGCACTATCTCAATATCTTGCACGCTGGCTGGCCCGGCGGCCTGATCGTCGGCGGACTGTTGGGTGCCGTGTTGATCGGGCGAGTACGCTGGGAGATTCCGCTTTGTCTGTACGTGTTGCCGGTGCTGTGGTACGGATTTATTGTGCTCAAGGAGCCGTTTCCCGATTCGGATGCCAAGAAAGCGGGCCTCTCGTTTGCGACCATGCTTGCGGAATTTGCTTCGCCGCTGCTCCTGATGCTGCTCCTGTTGCACGCCTGTGTTGGCTATGTCGAACTGGGAACCGACAGTTGGATCTCAAACATCACTGAGTCAATCCTGACTGGGCAGGGGTTGATGCTGTTTGTGTACGCGTCGAGCATCATGTTTATCTTGCGTTTCTTCGCCGGCCCGATTGTCGAGCGGATCAATCCGCTTGGTTTGCTCTGCATGAGTAGCGTGTTGGGGTGTGTCGGGCTGTTGCTGTTGAGCCGCGGCGAATCGTCCGGGATGATCTGGATTGCCGTCACGATTTATGGGGTTGGTAAGACGTTCCTCTGGCCGACGATGCTCGGGATTGTCGGCGAGCGTTTCCCCCGTGGCGGTGCCATCACAATGGGGGCGATCGGCGGGATTGGGATGCTCTCGGCCGGATTCCTGGGCGGCCCCGGAATCGGCTACAAGCAGGACCTAAACGCCTCCACGCAACTCAGGGAGAGCCATCCGGAGACCTATGATCGTTACTCCGCGGCCGGAGAAAGCGGTTTCCTGCTGTTCCCCAAGGTCAAGGGACTTGATGGTCAGAAGGTTGGCGTCATCCTCGACAAAGAGTCACCAGCGGCCACGCTCAACAGTGACTATTCCATCTTCGACCAGCGTGCCCAGGATGGGGGTGACCCGGTCCCCGCTGGCCTGGTCGCACTGAAGCAATGGTGGGACGAAACTGGCCAGCCCAATATGGAGACGGATCATGACCCCGTCGAGGAAGCCGGGATTTATGGCGGCCGAATGGCGTTGAAATGGACGGCCGCCGTTCCCGCGATCATGTTCTGCGGCTACCTGATGCTGGTCTTCTACTTCAAACTGCAGGGTGGCTACAAAACGGTCGAAATCGACGAATCCGGCGAGACTCACGTGACCGAGCACAAGCCGTCCGCGGAAGAGGCCTTCGAAGACGGCGAACAGGGACCGACCTCTGGGCAAGCGTAGTTGGGCGGCGCCCGGGTCATCGCGATTCGCCAAAATATAAACACCGCACGCATGCAGGTGAGTTCGCATTTGCTGGCACACTCGCCGGCGCGCGTCCAAGTTGCGCAACGAGCCACCTGCGGAAGGCCGCAGCAGTCGTCCGTCGCCACCGTCTTGTGCCGCGCCAACTCTCTGCGGGTTGTTGAATCGGCGGCGAACCTGAGGTAGACTCGCCTAATTCCCCAGGCGACAGTGACGCTGCTATGGCCACAGGAGAGGGCTGGAGATACCATCACCATGGGCCAAATGCGATTTCTCGTGGCGCATCAGAGTCGCGTGCCAGATGACGCGTTCGAGCGCGCCTATCTGGCCGGAATGGAGTGGGTTCCCTGGCGCGGCAGCAAGCGCTGGGTCGACCGCGATCTTAGCCGTGAATTCACGCTTGAACGCACGGAAGATGAGTCAGGCAACCTGTACATCCCGTGGCGGGTTGACGGTTTTGGGGAACTCACGCTGGCGACCGCCAGTTTGATGGAACGCGAAAAGCACTATCTTCTCGACTTGGAATTGGCCCGGGGTGTGGTCAATCGCTTACGCAATCAGGTTGCCGATTGGGAGGCTGCCGGGTTGCAGTTGCCGGATGACTTTCGTGCGGATGTCGGGCGGGCGTCGGCCGCCTTGATCGAAGCGGTTGTCGGTCAGTCGGACGATCATCAGCGTCTGGAATCCTCGACCAATGCGATCAAGCTTGGTCTGGAAGCGGGTGCACGGTTAGCGACGTTGTATACGAGCCAGGCGTTCGCGGCGCGGCATGAACAGGTGTCACGGCTCCCGACCATGTTGGGCGCCGTGCTGGGCCCCGAAGTTCCTGCGAATCGGATTGCGAATTCCTACCTCGATGCCGCCAACTCTGCGGCGGTCAGCGTGCGCTGGCGTGATCTGGAACCTTCGGCGGGAAAGTTCGAATGGGATGCCCTGGATGCGCAGGTGGCGTGGTGCCAGCAGCATAATTTGCGCGTGATTGCGGGTCCACTTCTACAGATTGACACCGAACACTTACCGGAGTGGCTGGCGCTGTGGGCGGATGATTTCGAGCAGCTCCAATCGTACATCCGGCAGTTCATCCAAGCGGTCGTGCAGCGTTACCGCGGTCGAGTGCAGGTTTGGAATTGTGCGGCGCGGATGAATGTCGGTGGTACGATCTCCTTGACCGAAGAGCAGACTCTGCGGCTCGTTGTGGCAGCAATCGAAGAGGTTCGTCGCGAAGATCCCTCGTCGCCCGCCATCATTTCCGTCGATCGTCCTTGGGCAGAATATCTGGCAGCCGACGACACAGACCTCTCGCCACTCCATTTTGGCGACTCGCTGGTTCGCGCCGAATTGGGCGTCGCCGGAATCGGGCTCGAACTGAATCTGGGGTACTGGCCGGGTGGAACACTCCCCCGAGACGTGTTGGCGATCAGTCAGCAGATTGACCGCTGGAGCGTGTTGGGATTGCCCCTGGTCGTCTACCTGACGATTCCCAGCGGCTGCGAAGGGGGGGATCCCAGCTCGAAGTTTCAGACGTTGCCGGGGTTCGCCGGTGGGGCAGGGCCCGAGTCGCAGCAGGAACTCGCGGAACAACTGCTGTCGCTGTTGATCGCCAAGCCGTTTGTCCAAGGCGTGATTTGGAATCAGCTCAGCGATGAAGCGCCATGTGAGTTTGCCCACGGCGGCATGTTTGACGGCCAGGGATTAGCGAAACCCGTTCTTGCCACGATTGCGTCGCTGCGCAAGCAACACTTAATGTGAGAGATAACCCACCGGCGATGATTCGCAAACGCTTTGTCAAGTTTGGAAAAACCGTCACCGGGTGGTTCAAGATTCTGCAGCAGCGCGATGCGCTGTCGCTGACCGTGATCCTCTCCGTCTTTATTGGCATTTTCGCTGGGCTGGGCGCGGCGGTGTTCACGATGTTGATCGAGTCGGTCGGCGAGTACACAGTTGTCGCGACGCTCAGATGGCGCGAAATGC
>JAUIHJ010000256.1 GCA_030432015.1 bacterium | reverse complement strand
CGCGCATGCTGTACGATCATGCGGCCGACCCAGGCGAGGATACCAATATTGTTCATCGAGTCGAGTTGACCAATCGAGTGCAGGAGTTGGCGGCGGAACTGCGTGCTACGAAAGGCCTCGGCCCCAAGTAGCCGCGGCGCGAAATCCGCTGGCCGACGCGACGGCCAGTGATCTTGGCAAGGGAGATTTCATGCGTACCATGTTGACGGCATGCGCGCTGGCCTGCCTTATTGGCGGGCACGCCGCAGCCGCTGAAATGCGCATCGCGCGAGATATTGCCTACGCCACACACGCGGACGACGCTCGGCTGACCAGTGTCGATGTCTACGCGCCCGCCAGCGGTTCGGCGCATCCAGTGATGCTCTGGATTCACGGCGGTGGCTGGCGAATTGGTGACAAGCGGTCCGTGCAGGAAAAACCGCAGGCGTTCGTCGACAATGGCTTCGTCCTGGTAAGCGTTAACTACCGTCTCTATCCAGATGCGGATTATCGCCAGCAGGCCGCTGACGTGGCCCAGGCGATTCGTTGGGCCCATGTCAACATCGCCGCGCACGGCGGAGACTCGCAGCGTCTGTTTCTCATGGGCCATTCGGCCGGAGCACATCTGGCGGCCCTGGTAGCCACCGACGAGCGGTATCTCAAGGCCGAAAAACTCAACCTTACGGACCTGCGGGGCGTCGTCTTGCTGGACGGAGCCGGCTACGACATTCCGAAGCAGATCCGCTGGTCGATCGGACCGGCCAGGCAACTCTACACGTCGGTGTTTGGTGAAGACGAGAAAGCACAGCGCGACGCCTCTCCGATCACGCACGTCGCTCCGCGCAAAGGGATTCCCCCGTTCTTGATCGCCCATGTGGCCGATCGTGTCGCGTCGACGAAGCAGGCGAGGCTGCTGGCGAACAAATTACGAACAGCGGGCGGAAACGCCGCCGTCTTCGCCGCTGCCGACAAGAGCCACGCGACGATCAATCGTGAATTCGGCACGGTCGGCGACGCTCCCACCACGCAGACATTCTTGTTCCTGGACGAAATTCTTGACAATGACAAGGCGCCGACGCCCGCACCGCCCACCGATCGGCTCGTCTCGGCATCGGTCACCGTTGACGGTCTGGCGCGGCGGTATCAACTGTATGTTCCGCCAAGCCCGCGGGCCCGAATTCCTCTGGTCTTTGTTCTTCACGGTGGCGGCGGCGATAGCCAGAAGATCATTCGCTATACCAATTTCCACGAATTGGCACGGACGCAAGGGTTTGCGGTCTGTTATCCATACGCACTGATTGAAAACTGGAATGACGGTCGCCAGGTAGGCCATATTCCAGAACATCGAGACAAGATCGATGATGTTGCGTTCATTCGTCTGCTGATCGACGAGCTCGCCGAGCAATACGCAATCGACCGAGGGCGCGTGTTCGCGACCGGTGCATCCAATGGCGGCATCATGTCCCACCGTCTGGCAGCCGAAGCGGCGGACGTGATTGCGGGGATCGCGCCCGTGATCGGAGGGATGGCCGTCCCCATTGCCGCCGATTTCAATCCGTCCCATCCTGTTTCCCTGTTCGTAATTCAAGGCGATGCCGATCCCTTGGTCCCGATCGACGGCGGCGCGATCGGCTTTCGGCTCGGCAGAAAAAGGGGCTCCGTCCTCTCAACGAAGGAAGTGGTTGCGCGCTACCTGAAACGGAATCAGATCTCTGGCGCACCCGCCAGGTCGATGCTTGAGGATCTCGATCCGAGTGACGGCACAACGACGGAGTCGACCATCTATCCGGCTGGACTCGCTGGTGCGCGCGTGCAGGTGTATCTCGTGCGCAACGGTGGGCACACCTGGCCAGGAAAACCGGGTTACGCGGCAGAACTGTTGATCGGCAAAGCCAGCCAGGACTTTGATGCCACGCACGCGATCTGGGAATTCTTTAAGTTGTGTCCGCCCAGGAATCACGATTTTTGAAGTCGCGCGTTTCGGAATGCCGTCGGCATCGCCGGATGTTGGCCTGAGTTGCGAACCTCAGGGATTTTCCGTCCGGACGCTCACCTGCTGCGCAGCGGTGACTGGAAGCGACGCGTCGTCCAATGCTTGCCGCCACGTGGCAGCGAGTCATTGCAACCTCAGGGCGTGCCCACGCGGGTGATGCGGCTTGCGAGGCATGGCCGGTGAATCGTCTGAGGTGGCCATGCGGATGCGAGACGATTATGCTGGAGTCTCGCCCGCCCGTAGTCCAGCCTGAGCGGTTCGCTCCAAGCACCACCCTGCCTGCGCACGATCCTGTCCATGAACCACCTCGCCGTCGAGTCTCGCCGTACGAAGGAGCCACGAACGGCGTCTTCCCAGAATTCCCGTTTCCGTGTGGTCGTTCCTCTGGTGATCGTCGTGATCGTTGTCGTCGCGGGAGTGGCTGGGGGGGAAGAGGTGGATTACCTGCGCGATATCAAGCCGGTCTTGAAAGCACGCTGTTATGCTTGCCATGGTTCGCGAAAACAGGAATCCAATCTCAGGCTCGACACGGCGTCCGCGATCCGCGCTGGCGGGGATAGCGGTGCGGCCGTCGAATTGAATGATGACGCTGCGAGCCTCTTGATCGAGCGTGTGACGTCGACCGACGAGATCGATCGCATGCCGCCAGAGGGTGATCGGCTCTCGGCGGATCAGATCAGGCGGCTGCGGGCATGGATTCGAGCCGGCGCTGCGGTGCCGCCCGACGAGCAGGGGGAGCCCGACCCACAGGCGCACTGGGCCTTTCAGCCCCTCGCACAACGGCGCCCCCCGTCCTCATCCGTTCCGTCCTCATCCACAGTGCCAGCAGGGGCGGTCGCAGACGGCGACCTCATCGATCCCTGGATTGACGCACGGCTGACCGATGCTGGCTTACGTCGCAATCCGCCGGCCGACGCGGTCACGTTGATTCGCAGGATGTTCCTTGATCTGCACGGCCTGCCACCGTCGCTCGAAGAAATCACCACCTGGTCGGCACGCTTGACCCAGCCGTTGGCGAGCGGTTCGGCAGCGGACCGGCCCTCGCCCCCTGACCGGCCGCTGAACCGACTGGCGATCCGTGAATTGATCGACTACCTGCTGGGGAGCGCGCGGTACGGCGAACGGTGGGCGCAGCACTGGCTGGATGTGGTGCGCTATGCCGATACTCATGGGTTCGAGGTGAACACACCTCGCCCCCACGCCTGGCGCTACCGCGACTACGTGATTCGTGCTTTGAATGACGACAAACCCTACGACCAGTTCGTCGTCGACCAACTGGCGGGCGACACGACAGGCGAAGACGCGGCGACCGGTTTTCTTGTCGCCGCGGCGGTCCTGCTGCCCGGCCAGATCGGCA
Organism: bacterium; assembly: GCA_030432015.1. GTDB lineage: Bacteria > Planctomycetota > Planctomycetia > Pirellulales > Pirellulaceae > ARS98. The sequence goes on along the minus strand of JAUIHJ010000256.1, from coordinate 6,852 downwards.
AGGACGACGCCTCCAAGCGTCTCGCTCGCCAAGATTCGCTCGACGAGATCATCGTCGGCACCTCGGCGACCTTCGTCGGCATGACGCTTGGCTGCGCGCGCTGTCATGACCATAAGTTCGACCCGTTGACGCAGGAAGACTACTACGCGATGCAGGCCTTTTTTGCCGGGGTCGAATATGGGGATCGGGAGGTCCGCGATGCGGCCAGAGAAGATCGTCTGCAACGGGCCGCCACGCTGGTCCCCAAGATCGATGGGTTAACTGCCAAGTTGCGACGTTTCGAGCCGCTGGCCTTTGCCGGGCGCACGATCGTCATTGACGACGAGTCCACGGAAAGTGTTACCTCACTGGCCGTCAAGAACGGTCATGGGACCAATCCCGCCGGCCCAGGTCGAGGATATCGCGACGATGCGGGCGATGCGGAGCGGGTCGCCAACCTCAGCGGCGGCCGCTATACGTGGTGGCCCAACAAGCCCGGGCAGGATGTGTTTACCTGGGACCCGCGCGTGGCGGGCCGTTTCCGCATCTGGGTTTCGTGGGGAGCCCACGGGAGCGGCGTGCACACCCGCGACGCCCGTTATGTGCTTGACCGTGACGGAGACCTGCAGACCCAGGACGACCAGCAAGAAATTGCCCGCGTTGACCAATATTATTTTGCGGGGGTTCGTGACGGCGAATCGGAAAAGAAGCCGCTCTGGAGTGGCCTGCTGAATACTGGCATTCATGAACTGACGCCCACCAGCAAGCTTGTTCTCCGCGGTGGCGATACCGGGACCGGCATAACCGCCGACGTGATTGTCTGCCAGGAGGTCGATTCCGGCGATGCCGACAACGAGCCCGACAAGACCGATGACAGACGACTGCCGCAACTGCGTGCGCCGGTCAGCCCGCGTCACAATGTCGAGCGGATCGCGGCGATTGACGCGCGGTTTATTCGCTTCGCGACACTCGCAACGATTGACGACAATCGCCATCAACCCTGTCTCGATGAGCTCGAAGTGTTCACCACTGGCGAGCTGCCGCTGAACATTGCGTTGGCCGAACACGGCACCAAGGCCTCGTCCTCCGGCAATTATTCTGAGACGGGAATTCATCAGCTCAAGCACATCAACGACGGTCGGTACGGCAACAGCCAGAGTTGGATTTCCAATCAGCACGGGGGCGGCTGGGTCCAGCTTGAATTTCCCAGGGTCGCCACGATCGACCGCATCGAATGGTCACGTGACCGTGAAGGAAAATTCTTGGATCGCCTGCCCGTGCGCTACCACATCGATGTTTCGCTTGACGGCGACCAGTGGACGACCGTTGCCCGCTCGGACGACCGTCTGGGGCCGGGAACGCCGTTTGACAGGGTGGCAAACTTGCGGCGCGCGGCCGCGGGTAAAGAATCGACCGCGCTGCCCGCCCTGATCACTGAACTGGAACATCTGCGAGCACAAAAGGTCGAACTGGAGAAGCCGGTCCTCGTCTACGGCGGGAAGTTTCGTGAGCCCGACCAGACGCACGTGTTGCGGCGGGGCGACCCGGAACAACCGTTGGACCCAATCGCCCCGCAGGTGCCGCGGGCGCTGGGGCAGGTTACCTGCGACAAGGATAGCTCGGAATCCGCCAGACGCCTGGCACTGGCGCACTGGATCGCCACCGACACGAACCCGCTTACGGCACGTGTCTTAGTGAATCGGATTTGGCAGGGGCATTTCGGACAGGGGCTCGTCGACACGCCAAGCGATTTTGGGCTGAACGGTTTGCCTCCTTCGCACCCAGAACTCTTGGATCAATTAGCGGCCCACTTCATCCGGAATGGCTGGTCGATCAAGAACCTGCATCGGGCCATTCTGACTTCGGGTACGTACCAGCAGTCAGCCCGGATTGACCCGCAGGGGGTGGTTGTCGATGCGGACAATCGCCTGTTGTGGCGGTTTCCCTCGCGGCGTCTGGAAGCGGAGGCGATTCGCGACAGCATGCTCGCGATCAGCGGCCAACTAAACTTGAAGATGGGAGGACCGGGCTTCAATTTCTTTAAGACGCGGGGTGGTTTGAGCGGATTCCCACCCCTCGATGCGTTCACGCCGGAGGAACTGCGGCGGATGATCTACGCGCATCGAATTCGCATGGAGTCCGTCCCCGTCTTCGGCGCTTTCGATTGCCCCGATGCCGGGCAGGCGACGCCCACACGGAGCCGGTCAACAACGGCGATTCAGGCGCTGAACCTCTTCAATAGTCCGTTCGTCATGCAGCAGGCTGAGGCCTTGACCCAGCGTGTCGAGCAGGAGGCAGGTGATGACCTCGTCGCTCAAATTGAACGTGTCTGGCTGCTGATGGTGGGCCGTCGGCCATCCGAAGCGGAAGCGATCGCCTGCTTCAAAACTGCAGGGGAGCACGGCCTGCCGACGGTTTGCCGTGTATTGTTCAATAGCAACGAGTTTCTTTTTCTGCCATGATTTCACCCGCTGCCGCTTGGCAGGGGATTCACCGCCCTGAAGTCCATCCATGACCATGCCATCCAACGAAATTTCGACCGCTGGACGAACCTTGCTGGATCGCCGCAACTTCCTGGGCCGATCCGTTTCGGGCCTGAGTGCGGTGGCGCTGGCCAGCCTCTTGCAGCGTGACGGCCTGCTGGCGAATGCTCGCGCGTCGGGTGGGTCGCCCGCGATCGACCTGGCGCGGCCGCATGCGCCACGTCCACCACACATGGCTCCGGCGGCCAAGAATGTCTTGGTCATCTTCTGTGCGGGCGCGTGCAGCCAGCTTGAGACGTGGGACTTCAAACCCGAGTTGATCAAACGCGATGGCCAGCCGCTGCCGGGCGGTCCCTCCGTGACATTTCAGGGGCCCTCCGGAAACTTGGCACAACCGCAATACAAGTTTCGCCCCCGCGGACAGACCGGCAAGATGATTTCGGAGATGGTCCCGCATCTGGCCGAGTTAGCAGATGATGTCGCGTTTGTGCATTCGCTGACCAGCAAGTCGAATACCCACGGCCCGGCCGAAAATTTTCTTTCGACCGGTTTTGTACTCGACGGGTTCCCCAGTATCGGCGCGTGGGTCAGCTATGCGCTGGGTACGGAGAATCAAGATCTGCCCGCTTTCGTGGCGATCCCGGATCCCCGCGGCGTGCCACAGGCCAGCGTCAACAACTGGGGACCGGGGTTCCTGCCGGCGGTCTTTCAAGGCACGCCGTTCAGCACCAGCCAGCCAATTGGCAATCTGAAGCCACCACCAGGGGTTGGCGCGCCCGCGGACCGCGCGGCACGATCGTTGCTGCGCACGCTGAATGAAACGCACCTGCGAGATCATCCGGGCGATGGTAGCCTGTCTGCGAGGATTGCCAGTTATGAACTGGCGGCGCGCATGCAACTGTCCGTTCCCGCCATCAGTGACCTGTCCACCGAGTCCCAGCAGACGTTGACGATGTACGGCGCCGATTCCAAGAACGACATCAAGGCGTCGTTCGCGCGGAACTGCATCTTGGCACGACGCCTTATCGAGAGCGGCGTGCGATTCGTGCAGTTATTTAACGGAGCCTACGCCAGCGGCGGGGCATTGAATTGGGATGGCCATCAAAAGTTGCGTGAACAGTATGACGGCCATGGAGAAATTCTGGACCAACCGGCCGCGGCCCTGTTTCGGGATCTCAAGCAACGCGGATTGCTGGACGATACGCTTGTCGTCTGGTGCACCGAGTTTGGTCGTATGCCCATGTTCCAAAAAGGGGCACAAGGGCGAGATCACAATCCGCAAGGCTTCACGGCGTGGCTCGGCGGTGCCGGCGTCAAGCCGGGGGTGAGCCACGGGGCGACCGACGAACTCGGCTTCAAGGCGATCGAGAATGTCCTCTCGGTGCACGACCTCAACGCGACAATTCTGCACTTGCTGGGCCTGGATCATCAACGGTTGACGTTCCATCATAATGGCATCGACCGGCGACTCACCGACGTCCACGGTCATGTGATTCAAGAGCTGCTGGCCTGAGCCGCGGGGTGATCTCGAAGTGCTCGGCTGTGCGGTATTGCGCGCTTCGTGACGTGTCTGCCGGCCGGAGGGAAACTGGGGAGGCGGTGCCGCGCGAAGAAGGGTCAAGTGATCCGAGCGATCCCCGGGGGCGGCGATCAAGTTGCACGCAGCCGGTCCAAACGCGATTGGCGCAATCGGACCGGTTGGCGCGGCGTTTGCATTCTTGGTGAGGGCGGATGCGATTGACGGTTGCGTGACTTCTTGTAACAGCAGCCAGAATGCCAACTCACACCATGGAGGTCAGGATGTACCCGAGAATCTTTGCGAGCGTGGCGGTGGTTGCCGTCGCCACTGCAGGTCTTTGTGCGGAAGAAAACGGCGACGACAAAGGCCCGAGTTTTTGGATGAAGCAGAAACTGACCTACACCCAGCAGATTCTGAGTGGCTTGGCGCTGGAAGATTACGATACGATTGCGGAGAACGCAAACGCCATGAAGGGGCTCAACAAGTTGGAGTACTTCGTCCGTCGCAAACCCGACGGGTATCGAACCCAGTTAAAGGTGTTCCAATCTGCCGTTGACCATCTGGCCGAAGCAGCGGAAGCCGAGAATCTGGACGGCGCCACCCTGGCATTTACCCAAATGACGATCAGTTGCGTCAACTGCCATAAGCAATTGCGTTAACCCGGGCGATTCGTCATACGCAGGACTTATGTCGCCCCATCGGCGCACGTTTTGAAGTCGTGCGTCTTGCGACAGGCATTGACGTTTTGCAACCCGACGCGTGAGTGTTGAAGTTGCGCTTTTGCAAATTCCGAAGGCATGCTGGATTCTATCCTGGGGTGCATATCCCCCGGGCTTGCATCCCAAGCGCTTAAATCACATGCCTTCGGTATTAACAAAGTAATCACTTGACCGTCACCAAGGCTTCAACCCAATGTCGAAAGTCCATGCCTTGGGAGGTGACATCGGCCGTGACCAGTGCGTTTCGAGGACTCTTGGGTGCCCGGATGCGAACCTTCATGCGTCCGGTCTGTCGCGGGGCCAATTCGATTGCCGCGTCAAACTTCAGAATCTCGACGCCGTGGCCGTGCGGCTGAATCTCGAAGGTGCGGGGAATCGCCGAATGATTCGTAATTCGCACTTCCAGGTCCGACTCGGATTGCGATGCAACCTGGGAACCGTACGGATAGAAGACGGCCCATTGCTCGTCAATTCCGTAGTTGGGATCATCCCACGGAAACAGTTCGCGTAGCGTCTCGATTCGCTCGCGATACCGCGTCTCCAGGTAATCAAGTTCGCTGCGAGAGAACTCGAAGACGAACGGAATGTGCTCGTTGATCAGCCAAGGCTTGCCGGGAGCGTGCCGGACCATGCTCAAACATTTCAAGAAACCATCGTCTTCGTGCACCAGGTTGCGATTCAGCACGCAATAGTCATCAATGCCGGACGGCGCAAAGGCGTCACCAATAAAGAAGATGGGACGCTCGTCCGCTTTCCTCGCCAGCAACGCCCCGTGATAATACGCCTGACCGGGAAAGAAGAAATAGGTGAGTTCGAATTCGTGCCATTTGGTCGACTGGCCATCCTTCATGATCGTCACATCGTGGATCGCGTTGGCCGTCATCGCCGGCATATGATACGCCTCGGGGCGTTCCAGAATGTCCGCGTATTGGGCGGTCGCATAGACCGGGCAGCCAAATTCCTCAGCGGCAGCCTGCACTGCGTCGGTGTGATCATCGTGATAGTGGGTGACGAAAATACCCTCGACTCGGCTGACGAGCTTCTTCGCCATTAAGTCCTTGATCGCCTCGATCACCCGCTGGTTGCCACAGTCGATCAGGAATCCGCTGCCGGAATCGGAGATCAACAACCGGCTGGTAGAATTTTCGAACACCCAATTCGGCGTCTGCACGTGGTTGGCGTAGGGCATTAAATCGATGTCCGCGCCGGCCCCCAACACGCGCTCGCCACAGAGCCGCATCCGCGGTTCCTTGAAGTACCAGTGCAAGGCGTTGGTCGAAAGATAATTGTGGTACAGCTTCCGGACACGACCGATTAGTTTGGCGATCGCTTTCTGCGGTGTGTCGATGACCGGCCCGCGAGCCGGCACGATGAGATCGGGCTTGGCCGCGGCGATTTTTTCCAGGCTGGCGACCAGGCCGGCCAGCCGGCTTCCGTATCCGTGATAACCCCGGATGTTGGCTTCCGGAATGGCATCTTGAAAACTATACAGGTCCACCAACTGACCGTCGCCATAGATCAAGTCGCCCGTGAAGGCAACCGAGCGGCCGTCGATGTCGACCAGATAACTGGCTGCGCCGCGCGTGTACCCAGGCGTCGCAATCGTCCGCACCTTCAGCCCGCGCCAGGGGATCACCTGACCGTCTTCTACCCACTGGGCCACCGGCAGGGGCCGGGCAACGACTTTGGTTGACTGCTGGCCGTAGTCGTGAAATCGTTGTGTCGTAAACGCATCCCAGAACTCGTGAGGCTGTTCCAGCCAATATCGCTCGCCGGTCGGGGCGATCACCCGGACACCGGCGTCGGTCACACGGCGCGCCGCCCAAACGACATCGCGTCGACCGTGCGTCAGCAGGACGACTTCCGCGTGGGGGGCATCGTCGGTGGTCGCACCATAGATGACCAACTGCTTTCCCTCGCGGGTCAAGATCGCCCGATTGATGGCGCCGGGAATGACGCTGAGACCAGCAGGTAGCGCGTCATCGCCGCGCGCGGTGTGATTGACCACCAGCAGACATAGCAGGACGTTGCAGGCGATTCGGTTCATGGTGGGAGACTCGGGGCCTGGTTTGCTGTTTAGTGGCGCTGTCGTAAGTGGCGCTGTCCTAAGGAACTGCGCGGAAATAAGTTGCCGGATTGATGTTGGTGGATT
>JAUIHJ010000255.1 GCA_030432015.1 bacterium | reverse complement strand
AACTTCCGTCTATCTCAAACTTTCCGACATTTCTGGGTGGTTGACAACAATCCCACTTGGGCTACAACTTTGTGATCTGGATCGTGAAAATCTTCACAGTTCGAAGCGAAACTCACGTGTTCACCGTAACTGTCGACTTCGCAGCAGCTTACGTCGCTGGATAACCATGGCAAAAAAAGACAAAATGTCGGTCGAAGAGATGCTGGCAGCAGCCCGTGCCAGTGATGGCAGTGGTTCGGGGGGAGATCCGCCCGCAGCTGCCGCGGAATCGACTGAACCTCAGGCGGAGGCGCCGTCCTCTGCGACACCTGCCGCGTCTGGAAAGAAACCGTCGGCGATGTCGGTCGAAGAGATGTTAGCGGCGGCGCGTGCGGAGAAGGCGGGTGCTGCTGCGAGCGACAAGCCGGCGGCGGCCGCTCCCAAACCTGCTGCCGCGGGGCCGAAGAAGAAGCCGGGCCAGATGTCGGTCGAGGAAATGCTGGCTGCCGCGCGTGGTGAAAAAGCGGGGGCGGCGCCGGCCCAACCTGCCGCCAAGGCGTCACCCAAACCTGCCGCAAAGCCCGCCGCTGCCAAAGCGGCGGCCAAGGCCGCGCCTGCCGCAGCCGGAGGCCCGAAGGATACGGCCAGCATCTTGGCAGCCGCCCGTTCGGCGACCAAGCCGGGTCCGATCTCCAAGGCGGAGGCTGCGGCGCAAGGCAAAACGGTTCCCACCGGCAAGACAAAACTCGCCGTACCCCCAATGCCCGCGAAGCCGTCCTACGCCAAGGCATCCACTGCGACATCGGCAGAACGGCGTGGCTTTCTCGCGCTGACGCTCGGATCTTTGGGTGTTTACCTGAGTTCAGCCGTCGGAATCGGCTTTGGCACGATCATCGCCACAAACCTGCTGTGGTTGCTGGGCCTGGCCCGGTACATGTTCCCCAATATCCTGACGGAGCCGCCAACCAAATTCAAAGTCGGCTTTCCGGACGAGTTAGCACCCGGGCAGGTCGCCACAAAATTCAAGGCCCAATTTGGTGTCTGGATCGTACGCGACGAGTACGACGGGGTCCCGCAGATCTTTGCTCTCCAGTCGGTTTGCACCCACTTGGGTTGCACGCCGAATTGGCTGGAGGGTGAGCAAAAATTCAAATGTCCCTGCCATGGTAGCGGCTTTTATAAGGACGGGATCAACTTTGAAGGGCCCGCGCCTCGGCCCTTGGAACGGTTTGCCATCCGCTTAGCGGACGACGGCCAACTGGAAGTGGACAAGAGTCGCAAATACAAGGAAGAAATTGGGCAGTGGTCTGACAGTGCGTCGTACGTAACGGTTTAACCTCAACGTCAGGTGCACCTCGACGAAGAGGCCATGGGGCAAGCACACACCGCCTGCCCAAAATCTGCGGTCAGATTCATCGGTAAGCAACATCGCCGTCAACATCATCTCGAAGTAAGCAAGATGCCTTCGATCGACCAAATCATTCGCGACTCGCAAATCTGGAAGAGTATTTTTCGACATCCGGCGCCCGTCGACCGACGTAACCGCGTCGTTGTGATGTTGACCAACTTTTTCTTGCATCTGCATCCGGTCTCCATCAAGAAGCAGGGGATTGCCCTCAGCTTTACCTGGTGCATGGGTGGCATCACGTTCTTCCTGTTCCTCGTGGAAACCGTCACCGGCGTGCTGTTGATGTTTTACTACCGGCCGACCTTGGAATGGGCCTATGCAGACATCACTGCGCTCCGAGATGTTGCCTCACTGGGAATATTGCGCGAAGTCCATCGCTGGGCAGCGCATGCGATGGTGATCACGGTCTGGCTTCATATGTACCGTGTTTTCCTGACCGGTAGCTACAAACCGCCTCGCGAGTTCAACTGGGTCATTGGCGTGATTCTGTTGCTTCTCACCTTATTGCTTTCTTTCACTGGCTATCTCTTGCCCTGGGACCAGTTGGCCATCTGGGCGATCACAGTCGGTTCAAACATGGCCCGCGCGACCCCGATCCTGGGGCACGAAGGCCCCGGTGCGGCACTGCTCACGCTGGATGGCATCGACATGATTACCAATGCCTCGGATGCGAGATTCGGTTTACTTGGTGCCCGCTTCGTGGGAGAAGAAACGCTGAATCGCTTCTACGTTTTGCACTGTATCGCGATTCCTCTTGGAGCTGCGTTGCTGATGGCGATCCACTTTTGGCGCATTCGTAAGGATGGCGGTATCAGCGGTCCGCTCTAGACAACACTTGGTTACCATTTCTCGGCCGATCGCAGGCCGATCGATGGTTGGCGTAAACAACCCCTCAACGTGGCTTCGATTGGCTCGAAGTCAAGACCCAACGGCATCGACGCCATGCATGGACATAACACTGCCGAGTTCCTTCAGGGAGTCGCCGGCTTTATTGGTTGCTATTACCTGGCCATCGCGGCAATGAACGCGACGGCCGCGCTCTTCCTGTGGCAAACCGGTCGAGCTCGCAGCTATTTCAAGATCTCCGGCCTGACCTTCACGACAGCCCATATCTGGCTGATCGTCTCCCTGGCGTTCACCATGATGGGTGGCATCGCCCTTGGTGGGATGGCGGGCATTCTGAGCCTGCCCAGTGGGCTGCGGGCCACGTTCGATCTGCTGATGGGCCCGATGACCTACACGCTCGGATCCCTGGTGATCCTCAGCATCCTGTATCTCGGTCGGAACTTCTTTGTCAAACCGATGGTGGCGTGGTCCGGCCTGAACCTGTCGCTGCTGTTCATGGGCCTTTCGCTGACGGATTATGACTTTGCTCAGATCGTCACCAAGCCGGACAATGTACCGATTGTCGCGATGGTCTATTTGCTGGGCTATTTTACCTGGCTGTCGGCCTATCGAGCCGTGCAGAATGACACCAGAATTGCCAATGGCGAAGGCCCACTGGAGTCGCTGGATGACGAGAAAGTCCTGGTTTGGCCGGACTTGGTCTATACCGAACTGATTTGCATGATCGCCTTGACCGTGATCTTGATTGTGTGGGCCGTTGCGTTGCAAGCTCCCTTGGAGGAGCCGGCCAGCGCGGTCAAGACGCCAAACCCATCCAAGGCGCCCTGGTACTTTCTGGGGCTGCAAGAAATGCTGGTCTACTACGATCCCTGGATGGCAGGCGTCGTGCTTCCGAGCATGGTCGTCTTTGGCCTGATGGCGATCCCCTATATCGACTTCAACAAGGATGGTAACGGTTACTACACCATCAACGAACGAAAATTTGCCTACATCACCTTTCAGTTCGGCTTCCTGGTCCTGTGGGTGACGCTGATCGTGATGGGAACTTTTCTCCGCGGGCCGAACTGGAATTTCTTTGGGTTCTATGAGACCTGGGATGCCCATAAAGTCGAAGCCCTGAACAACGTCGATCTGTCCGAGTACTTCTGGATCCGCACATTGGGCGTGGGAAGACCGGGAGCGCCCGACGGGGCCGGCATGCTGGAGAGTATCGGCTGGATTTTGGTCCGCGAGGCGCCAGGAATCATCTGCGTCGTCGGCTATTTTGCCTTCCTTCCGCCGGCCATGGTCCTGTACAGCAAATTCTTCCGCAAGTTGTTTGTCAGGATGGGATTCTTGCGGTTCATGGTGCTATCCAACCTGATCCTGATGATGGCCCTGTTGCCGATCAAGATGCTGGCTCGCTGGTCGGTGAATATGAAATATTTCATCTCGATTCCCGAGTATTTTCTGAACTTCTAGATGACCGCTTCGCGGCGGAAACGAAATTATGCCCGCAACCGAACAAACATGGCGCGATCAGAAGCTGCTACACCGACTGTTCGCGGTGTCTGGTCTGTTGATGTTGATTGCGACAATCTGGATGTTTGCCGTCGATCACGATCGGTCTTGGAAGCCCTACCAGCGCACCGCACGCGATATCGAAATCAAGATGACGCGCTGGCGCGAACTGGAGTACAAGTCCAAAGAGCAACAGGATGCGGTGGCACAGGCGGATGCCGAGTTGCAAGCCGCTCGCCTGCAGCCGCTGGATCAGGCCGCCATCGACGGGTTCAAGGCTGAGGTCGCCGCCGACGAGGAGACTGCGAACTACAACTTTGCCAGCCTCGACAAACGGGTGGCGGAAGTGGCCGCGTTAGCCGGTTCGCCCGAGGCCGCTGGCCCGCGAGAAGCCGTGCTCGACGAGCTCCGCGCGATCTTGAAGAAGGCCCGCTTTCGTGAAGATACGCTGCTCGGAACGCGTAAGTTTGCCGCGGCGGATCGTGACAAGGAAATCGGCGAACTCGGACTGCTGGTTCGCGATGACAGGCCTGCCGCAGAACAGGCGGCCCAACAGGCCAAGGTTGATGCCGTCAAGCAGCGATTTAATGATCTCACCGTCGCCTACGATGCGGCCAATGCACATCGTGAAAAGCTTCTGACCCTCATCCGAACGATGACGCGCGCCGAAGATGAAGCTGAGACGCAGCTGAGCAACAGCCTGGCTGCCTTGAAGGCGCTGGAAACGGCGGTTCAGGAACGCCGATCCACGTACTTCACGTGGTATGGCGTGGCACCGTTGCCGGGCAAGAAATGGCTAGAGCTGCCCATCCTCTCCGCTTTCAATTCGCCACTGAAAATCGAAAACCGGTGGAGTGATGGCCTTACCATTGACAACAATTTCGGCGATGTGCGACGATTCGATCGTTGCACGACCTGTCATCAGTTGATGGAAAAATCGCTTCCGGGTCAGCCGACAACTCCGGCCTACGAGCGCGAGTCGCGCCGCAGACTGGTTCTGGCAGCGCCGGACGCCGAGGCGTTGGCAGCCATCAACGCCGAACTCGGCGACAACGCCAGTCCGGCTACCCGCCTCCAGGCGATCTATGGTCTGCAATTTTCAGCCAACGGTTTGGTCGCCGATGCGGACGTCACGATTCAGTACGTCACCCCGGAATCGTTGGCGGCGCAAGCAGACGTTGCGATTGACGAGGGTCGGCATGCGCCGATCGCCGGGGATCAACTCCAGCAAGCCCTGCTTGCCGGAACGCTCGACCTGGAAAATGCTGCACCCGGTATCAACGCCGGTGACGTGATTGAACAGTTTGATGGCGACCCGGTCGTCGATGCGGACAAAACGCTGTTTCGCTTGCTCGATGCAGCCGAGGCAGGCCAGCCGGTCACGCTAACGTTGCGTCGCGGCTTGCCCCACCCCTACACGACGCACCCGCGTCTGGATCTCTATGTCGGTTCGCTGAGCCCGCACAAGGTTGCCGATTTTGCCTGCACGATCTGCCACGACGGACAAGGGAGTGCGACGGATTTCAAATGGGCTTCGCATTCGCCCAACTCCGAACGCGAGCGACAGGACTGGGCGCGTGATCACGACTGGTTCGACAATCACCACTGGATCTATCCGATGTCGCCGAAACGCTTCATCGAAAGCACATGCCTGAAATGCCACCACGACGTTTCCGAGCTTGAACCGAGCCAGCAGTTTCCCGAGCCTCCCGCACCGCGGTTGATGAAGGGTTACCACCTGTTACGGAAATATGGTTGCTACGGTTGCCACGAAATCAACGGCTACGACAGCGGCACACGGATCGGCCCGGACATGCGGATTGAACCCAACGTTTTTGCCGCGGCCCAACAACTCAAGATCGACCCGGGCTACGAGTCCTTGTCCGACGTGGCGAAGGACTGGGCAGAGCAACTCGCGCAGCACCCCGAGCGTGAAGCGGTCCGGGAGCGTCTGTACGAAGTCCTCAACGCCGATAGCACATCTGCTGACCCCAAGTTTTCCAAAGACACGCACGCCCATCTCACGCCGCTGCTGAAGAAGGCAGAGAATCCCGGTACGATGCGCAAGTCGGGACCAGCACTGCGTTATGTAAAGCACAAAGTGGACGCGCCGTTTCTGTTTGACTGGATCCGCGAACCCAAACACTTCCGACCCAACACGCGAATGCCGCAGTTCTTCGGACTGTGGAATCACATTCAAGGCACCTCCGGCGAAGCGATCGCGGCCCGTTATGAGCCGATCGAGGTGCTGGGGATTACCACCTACCTGCTGGCGCGGTCGCAGGACTTTGCCTACTCCGAGCCGACACCGGACGCGGCTCCCGGGACAGCCGACCGCGGCAAGATTGCGTTTCAAACCCGCGGCTGCCTGGCCTGCCACACGCACGATGGCTTCAAGGATGCCGATCCGTTTCGGCCAGAAGGCGAGATTGTTCAAGGTCCCGACCTTTCCGGCATCGGCGATAAACTGGGCAGCGAAACGGGTCGTAAATGGCTGTACAGTTGGGTGAAGGAACCCAACCGTTACCATTCGCGAACCGTTATGCCCAACCTGTTCCTGGATGCCTACCAGGATACCGATGGAACGTTGCTCGACCCCGCAGCGGACATCGTGGCCTTCTTAGGTGAATCCAGTGTCGACTGGCAGCCCAAGCCGGATACGCTGAGTGGCCCCGCCGACCTCGAACAGGACCTCAATGGTGACGGGCTCAGTGGCCTGGAAGACTTGGACGATCTGCTCGGCGAGCATCTCCGCGATGCGTTTTCGGGGACCGCGGCAGAGGAATACGCTCGTTTGGGAATTCCGGAAGCGTACCGGAACGAACTCAAGGGCGCTGAAACCGAGTTGGTCGTCGATGACCAGCGACGATCGTCCGCCGGCTTTCAGCTATCGGCCGAAGCCAAGTTGATTTACGTCGGCCGCAAGAGCATTGCCAAGTATGGTTGCTACGGCTGCCATGATATCCCTGGGTTTGAAGACGCTAAACCGATCGGCACGGGCTTGGCCGACTGGGGACGCAAAGAGCCTTCGAAGCTCGCGTTCGAGCACATTGTGAACTACCTTGAGGGCCATGGGCACAGTGGCGGAGGGCATGCCGGCGATGCCGAACACGACGGTGCGCCGGATGGCAATGAAGGGCATGACGGCGAGGCCGACAGCTCCGACCATGGCGCCTCCGAGCACGCCCAACCGACGCCGGTTGTTGATACGGCCCCCAAGTCGATGCGTGAATTCTTCACCCATCAGCTTCACGCCCACAACCGGACCGGATTCATCTACCAAAAACTGCTCGAGCCGCGCAGTTATGATTACCACAAGACCGAGAACAAGAAGTACAACGAACGTCTGAGGATGCCCCAGTTCCCGTTTGACGGAGACGACCGGGAAGCGATCATTACCTTTGTGCTGGGACTGGTTGCCGACCCTCCCTCGGAAAAGTACATCTACAAACCGGATGCGCGGGCTGCGGCGTTGATTGCCGGCCGCCAGGCGATTGAAAAATACAATTGCGGCGGCTGCCATGTGCTTGAGACCAAGACGTGGGACGTTGCCTACCACGACGCCTTTGATCCTCAACCGGCATCTCCCGACAAGCCGATTCCTGTATTCGCAACGCACGTACCCTTGTCCGAGTTGGAGAAGACGTCCGCGCCGGATTCCAAGACCGGGCTTTACCATGCCACGCTCTCCGGCATGCTAGGGATCGATCCGACCGTCCGCAACGAACCTGTTCCGATTGCCTATGACGACGAAGGTGAGCCGCTTGAGGCGGATTATTCGTATGACGCAACCCGCCTGGAACTCGGGTTCCAACTGTGGCAGCCATCGGTTCTCAACGGCAATGTGTACGAGCCTGGGATCCAAACGGCTCTCAACCTGCCGACGTCATGGATCCAACGGACCGCCACAACCGATGGTGGCTTCCTGGCAAAGTACCTGCTACCGCATGTTTTCCGCTTGGAGCGGCAAGCCAACCCCAACGCCAATCCCGGCGAAGCGTGGGCTTGGGTTCCGCCTCCGCTGATCCGGCAGGGGACCAAGGTGCAGACGGAGTGGATGCACGATTTCCTTTTGAATCCTTTTCCGATTCGTCCTGCCGTCTTCCTGCGAATGCCGAAGTTCAATATGTCACCGGCCGAGGCCACTGCGATTGCGAACTATTTTGCCGCGAAGGATAACGCCGAGTATCCGTATGCGTTTGACCAAAGCCGTCAGGCGGATCATCTGGCGCAGGCAGAGGCTCGGTATCAAGAATTGGTCGGGACCGATTCCGGTCGAACCCGCCTGAGCGATGCCATGAAGATCGTGACCAATAGTGACGGTTGTGCGAAGTGCCACATCGTGGCGGACTACTCACCCAAGGGTTCGGATCGTGCGAAGGCGCCGAACCTGGCGAAGGTGTACGAGCGGTTGCGGCCGGATTACGTGAAACGCTGGATCGCTTACCCTAAGGGGATTCTCCCTTACACTGCGATGCCGGTTAACCTGCCGTATGATCCGGATTCACCAACGCTCGGCGGTGTCAAGCAGGATCCGATTGAGCGTGAGCTGTACCATGGTACGAGCGTTGAACAGCTTGATGGTTTGGTCGACTTGCTGATGAACTTTGACGAGTTTGCCAAGGAACGCACATTGGTCGCGCCCTTGGTCAATAGTCCAGCCCCCGCACCTGACGCGGAGGAAGCTCCGACGCCGCCGGCCGCCGCATCCACGGCGGAACCCGACACGACCGGAGCTCAGGCGATCGTCGCCCCGAAGACCGCGACGGAAGCACCGGCTGCCGCGAAGGATGCATCCCCTGCCGACAAGGTGTCGATCGCCAATGCGAAGACGGCTGACGGTAGCCCGTCTACAATAGAAAACTTGGCAGTTGAATAAACTGCGGACTGACCTACAGTACCGAACACCGTGACAGCGCTGCGGGATGCGGCGGCAACTTTTGTTTGATGCGACCGAGGGCTCGGAGGCATCAAACCTGGAGAAAAAAAATGCACCGAATGAATTACCTCTTGATGACAATCGTCGTTTTGACCGCTTCCGCGACCCAGGCTGCCGAATGGGGCGACCTGACAGCGACCTTTGTCTACGACGGCAAGGCGCCGGCGCCGGCCAAGGCCTCCGTTACGAAAGACGTTGCATTTTGTGGAAAATTTGACATCGTCGACGAATCGCTGGTCGTCAATTCCGCCAATGGCGGCGTGGCGAACATCGTGTCGTATCTGTACGTTGGCCGCACCGACAAGCAGCCCAGCGTCCATCCCGATTACGAGAAGTCGGCCAAGGACGAGATCAAATTGGACAACAATCAGTGCCGCTTCGAGCCGCACATGACGATTCTGCGGACGAGCCAAACGCTGGCGGTTGCGAACTCCGACACGGTCGGTCACAACACGAATATTAGCGCGCTAGATAACCCCGCGCAGAACATCCTGGTTCCTTCCGGTGGCCAGACAAAGATGACGTTTCCCCTCGAAGAACGCTTTCCGCTTGGTGTCGCCTGCAACATTCACCCCTGGATGCAGGGCAAGGTGATCGTCAAGTCGCACCCCTATGTGGCTGTCTCGGATAAGGATGGCAAGCTGACCATCAAGAATTTGCCAGTCGGAAAATTCACGTTTCAGTTCTGGCACGAACGTCCGGGCTACGTCACCGACGTAACGCTCGATGGCAAGAAGACGTCGTGGCGGCGAGGACGTGTCGAACTTACGATCAAGCCGGGACAGAATGATCTGGGCACGATTAAGCTGGCTCCCAGCGTGTTTGTGGAGAAGTAGTTGAGCATGTTGATCGACCGAATGAGTTGGATGTTGTTGGCTGGTGTCGTGCTCGGTACGGCCCTGGGATGCACGCGCGACATGGCGCCGAACCTACCTGCCAACGTGGAGACGGCAGAACTGTTGCGAACCGCGTTGGAATCGGGTGGAGAAGAGGGTGCCGGGGGCGCGACCGCGTCCCTGAGCGAACCGACGGGCTGGGCGACCCTCACCGGTCGTTTCCAGCTGGTGGGGACTCCGCCGCGGATGGGTCCGCTGAAGGTCGATAAAGACACGGGCGTTTGTGCACCTGGCGGCAAGCAGACGCTGGAACAGACGGTGGAAGTCGGTTCCAGTGGCGGGATCAGGAACGTTTTGATTTACCTCGACACCGCCATTCCAGTCGACGACCCGAAGTGGGAACACGAGTCCTATGTCGCAGACAAGATGGGCGAGGTCGTTTTCGACCAGAAGGACTGCGTCTTTCTTTCACACGTTGCGGCGATGCGGTCTCAGCAGACCCTGCGGATCCTCAATAGCGATGCCATCCTTCACAACACGAACATTCAAGCCGGGCGTGGAGCCAGTTCCTTTAACGGCAGCGTCTCCGGAAATGGGCAAACAACCTATCAGCCAGGGGGTCAGACTGACCGACCGTTTCCCATTTCGTGCGGCGTTCATCCGTGGATGTCGGC
>JAUIHJ010000254.1 GCA_030432015.1 bacterium | reverse complement strand
ACCGAAAATGAAAAGTTCCGCCGCGGACAAAAATACCCGCTGCAGAGCCGATCCAAAGTCAACCCACGCCCCATCTTTCCTCAGGACCGAATCGATGTCAATTAAATGGGGTGATTCAACACCAGGACCACTACGGATCAGGCAAACCACCTGTACCATCCGAGTGGTAACTCTGGGGCACTGGGGGCTGCTAGCGAAGAACCGAAGTTGGCACAAGTAGCCGGTTATGACACCCAGCTCTGACGGGTGACACGTTCGACTTATCCAGCATGGGACAAACGACTTAACGAAAATACTCACCAATCCAGGCCAACGTCATTCCCGCATGGTGAGGTGACTGGGACGCAACCGGGAGTGTCCACCTCAATCAGGAATATTCTGCGGTCGTTCCAAGAAGGAGGTGAGGATGACCTGGGCGGCCAACATGTCGCGACGTTTCGTGCGCTGTTTGGCCGTCAACTCTGCTTCCCCCATCAGCGCATCCGCGGCGATCGACGAAAACCGTTCGTCCTGAAAGGTGACTGGGCACTCGGTCTGGCGGGAAAGCCAGGCACCAAATTCACGTGCCTCGGCCGATTTTTGGCTTTCATCACCCGACATATGCAGCGGGAGCCCAACGACAAAACCGGCGACCCGTTCTTGTTCCGCCAGGTTCCGAAAGTAGGTGGCGTCGGCCACGTCCCCGCGGCGCGTGTAGTTTTCCCAAGGGCTGGCAAGCGTCCGTGCCGGATCGGTGATCGCGATCCCAATTCGAACGCGGCCGAAATCAACGCCAGCGATGCGCCCCGTGGGCGGGAATTGCTCGGTCATGGCCCGTCACCACACTGATCGGCCCCTCGTGTCGCCGCGTTGGGGATCGGCTGCCGTTGATCTTCGGCAACAAAATACCCGTGCTCCAGGAACCGCAATGTGCACTGGTGGACATGCGGATGTTCCATGATCGAGCTGTGCAGTACGGGGAGGACCAGGAAGTCGCGTGCGCCCGCGAGGCGCGTCTCAGCGACGCTGACCACGAAGTCGTCGTCTCCCGGAATCAGCGGATTGTTCCCGTTGTCGGTGCCGCGCCCACCGGCAATCACACCGAAATTCGCCGGTGTGGCAAGATTCTTTTCGAGCTTATCCATCTCCGCAATCTCAATTCCGCTCACCCCCCACAGCGACCGAAAGATGGTGTTCTCCAAGAATCGTTCCGCTAATTTCGAGCCGTTGTTGGGCGGCGCCAACATCACCGTTCGTTTGGGATATCGTCGCGAACGTGGCACAACCGCGCAGGTGCCACCCAGGTAGCGGCGAATCACGAGGTTGCCCATGCTGTGTGCGACAAAGTTGATCTCCTCGACCTCGTCCCCCAGATTGGAGACAACGCGTGCCAGGGAGGTCGCATGCGCCGTAATTTCTTTTCGAGAACTGGCATAGGAGACGGCGAGCACTTCAAAGTCCCCCTTCTCCTCCAGGTAGTCGCAGAGCGACTGCATCGCGTGCCGCGACCGTAGCAAGCCATGCAGCACGAGAACCACCCGCGGCCGCAGGGGTGGCATCTTGAGTTCCAGTTTGTACCGTTCTAATTCCTGCTGGCACTGCACAAAGGTCCCGCCTGCCCGTCGATAATCCTGGTCATCCAACAGGCGGCAAGCGTTGGTCAAGGCGCTACGCTGAATTCGCCAGCCGTGGAACACCAGTTCGTCGGACCAAAACTGCTTCCCACCAAAAGTCGGCGCTCGCGGCAGTTCGACGGCGGCGTCTGTTGCGTCATCGTTGGCCATCGCACTCGTGCTAAGCGTGCCGCAGACGACGAGCAGTATGACGACGACACCTCGAATCTTGGCGTTCATATTGCACTCCTTCGCTTACAAGTATTCCCGCCAGCCTTTTTCTTGCAGTTGCTGCACGACCTTGCGAATCGCTTCTTCGTCGTGCTTGCGCGCCACAAGGGTCGCATCCGGCGTATGCACGACGATGCAGTCTTCCATGCCCACGGTGACGATCAGGTGATCGTCGTCGCTACTGACGATGCACCCTCGCGAATTCACGCCGAGATGCTTGCCACGAATCGTGTTGCCTTCCTCGTCAGAAGGCCGCATCCGCGCCAGCGACCGCCAGTTGCCGACGTCATCCCAATCAAACGGGGCTTCGATCACGACCACATCGGCGTGCCTTTCCATCACGGCATAATCGATCGACTTGCCGTCAATCGCAGAGAACTCCGTGTCCAGCGTTTCCGCATAGTCGGGCGTGCCGTGGCTATCGGCGATCTTCTGGAGATGCTCGAACATCGTCGGCTCGAATCGCTCGAGCGCCGCCAGGATCGTGGATGCCTTCCAGACAAAAATGCCGGCGTTCCAGTAGAAGTTGCCCGCCGCCAGATACTCCTCGGCAACCTGGACCGAAGGCTTTTCCCGAAACATCTCGACGCGAAACACGTCGTCATGATCGCCTAAGGCTTCACCTCGTTCGATGTAGCCGAACGACTCCGACGGGAATGTCGGTCGAATTCCAAACGTTACCAACCGCGAAGGCGATTCGTCCACGACCACCGCGGCATGCCGGATCGCGTCGCGAAACCGGTCTGGCGTTTGAATCGCATGATCGGCCGGCATGATCACCATCGTCGCATCCGGGTCCGCGCGCTGGACCAACGCCGCCGCCAATCCAACGCAGGGTGCCGTGTCCCGTTTGCACGGCTCGCCAATGATCGACGCCCGATCCAGTGCCGGCAGTTGCGCAGCAATTGGCTCGACCAGCGAACGATTCGTCACGATCAACACGCGCTCGCTGGGCACCAGATCCCCCAGCCGATCGACAGTGTCCTGGATCATGGTCCGTTCGCCCACCAGTTTGAGCAGCTGTTTGGGTCGTAACGTTCTGCTCGCGGGCCAGAACCTTGCGCCAACTCCCCCAGCCATGATTACCGAATGCAACATGCGAGCAGCCTCTCCGCTAGTGAAAATACGTGGGTTGCGTAACGTGCAGCCCCGGTTGAAGCTTACGCTGGGCTTCCGCAGCGTCGAGCGCCCACAGCGGATTGACTTCCACTGTGACGTCGTCAACCTGGGCTCCAGCCTGCCGGAGCAATTCGGCATCCCGCTGGACCATGCCCTGCCGCGCCGTTTCCGGGGAGTCATTTCCTGTGGCGTTCTTCACCGGTGCAAAGGCGGCGTATTTCGCTGCTTCGACGACGAGCGCGTTGCGCGCCATGGGGAGGAGGTCGAAGATAAACCGCTCGAATTTCGTCGCGTTCTCCGACTGGGGTTCGACAATATTTCCGTCATCATCGATGTGTTTGACTTTCTTGCGCGCTTGATGCAGGGGTAATGCGTCGGCATCCGCCGACATCCGTCGCAAGAAATCCATCTCGAAGACATGCACGGCGAGATTGCCGGCCCACAGGCGGAGTTCACCCTTCGCATCACGCTGCCCGGCAACCGACTCGGGCAAATCGGAATATTCGATAATCCGCGTCTTGCCCTCGAGCTGGACCACGTTGCCAACGCGTTCCAGGGGGTCCCGTTTCCGCACCACCTGGGTCGTCAGCTCAGACTCTGCTAACAGGTGATAGCCGATCAAGGTCGGATCACATACTTGCAACAGCGGATTGTCAATCTGCCCATAGAACAATTGCTGCAGACCTCGTGACTGTGCGTCGTCGAGGCAGCCGGCTTGATCGAACGCTTCGAGCATGCCGCCGTGCCCATTGGGGCTCAGTGCGAGCTGGCCGGGCGCTTCCAGCAGAATCCGTTGGCTTTGGAAATCGACCGCCGGCATCGTGCCCTGACAAAAAAGTTGGACGTCAGCCTGATCCAATCCAAAGCGGTCGTGCTTGTCGAGAAAGGCAACGAGTTCCTCGTGGGTGGCCGGGCTGGTCATCATGTAGAGCGGAACGCGTGTACCGTAGCGAGCTGCAACAGCTCGCTGCCGTTCAATCAAGACCTGCAACAGGGTCCGGTCCGAGAGTGGCCCGATCTTAAATAGCCCCTTGGCATGTTCGAAATTCAAACGCGAACCCTGTCCGCCAGCCACCAGCAGCAGGCCAACCTGATGATCGCGCAGCGCCTGTTCACCACGTCGGAGCGCGTCGTCCGCGGTGAATCGATTCTCCGCGTGATCGAGTTGAACCGCGTGTGGGGGCTCCGCTTGTTTGGCCAATTCCGCCCAGTCAGGGGCGTCGGAAACGCCAGCCATTAAACGTGCCACTTCGGCGAGATCAATCGATTCGATCTGCTGCGTCAATTGATCGCGTTCTTCGTCGTCCAACGCATCCCAGAACCGCAGCAAGTGCGCTTGGCCAAACTCTGTTAAACGCGCTCGAAGATCAACATTCACTGGTCGTGCCATTCTTTTATTACGGGGCGCTGGCGTTAGGAAAACCAACCGTTAACGTAACCGTATGCCAGTAGTGCCAAAAGCGGAAACAGCACGAAGATCGAGCCGTAGGTGAAGATCGTCGTCCAGGCATGGCGAGGCCAGCGTGCCATTCGTTTTCACTTGTTTCAAAGCCAAATTTGTCCATCCATTACACGCTTGTTAACATAACGGGCGTTCAGCGACCATCCAAGGCCAACCGGTCTCCGTGCCCCGCGAAGCTCACCTGCACGCCCCGAGTCCGCCACAATTCAACTCCGGACGCGGGCCGCGTCACTTGCCGCGTGACGTGCGAGCCGTCCTGCCCAATAACTCCCGAGACTTCGATGATGAGATGCAATTTACCAATGCTCAGTATGTGCCTGGTCGCGGCGTGCGCCGGGCCGCTCGCGGCAGCTGCAGATGATGTTCCGTTGACCGAAACCTGTGTTGTGCAGTTTTCCAGCGTCGAGCAGGGTGCGGCCCTGCTGGCCAAACCGGATCGTTTTCTGACTTCGCTGAGTCCCTTCGACTGTCAGGCCCGCCTGCAAACCGATCGCCAGGTCACCGGCCATGATGTCGGCACATTCGCTGCGGCGCAAGTCGTCGCCTGGACCGCCGAAGAACAAATGACGCTGGGCCGTGCGGCAGCAGCGGTGGCCGAGCGACTGCAACCATTCCGGCTGCCTTTCCCGGCCAAGATCGTTTTGATCAAAACCACCGGCAAGGAGGAAGGCAATGCCGCATACTGCCGGGAAAACGCGATCGTCTTGCCTACCCAGATGTTGCGACAGAGGCCGGCGGCACTCGAGCGGCTGTTGATCCACGAGCTGTTCCACGTGCTGAGCAGTCACAACCCGGAACTGCGGAGCAAGTTGTACGCGATCGTCGGATTCACGACATGTGGCCCCGTTCCAATGCCGCCGTCGTTACGCGGGCGCAAACTGACGAATCCAGACGCACCCCAGTTAGACGCTTACATCAAGCTGACGGTTGAAGGGGAAGACGTCTCCGCCGTGCCGGTGTTGTACGCGTCGAGCGAAACGTACGACGTGAAACGTGGCGGCACATTTTTCGACTACTTGACGTTTCGTCTGATGGTGGTCGAAGCCGCAGGCGAGCAGTGGCGGCCGGCCCTTCGTGACGGCCAGCCACAACTCCTGGAACCCGGGTCGACACCCTCGTTCCTCGAACAAATCGGTAAGAACACCCGCTACATCATTCACCCGGACGAGATCCTTGCAGATAACTTCGTCCACCTCGTCAATCAGACCAAAGAATTGGCATCTCCGGGGATCGTCGCCTCCATGCGTCAGCAACTCACCCCATGATTCGCCGCGGGCGAGTGCCCGCGAGCGGGAGTCTCGCCGCCATCACTGACTCAGTTCGATCCCCAGCTTCTCTTCTTCTTCTTCCTGAATGATGATGCGTGGGGTGACCATCAGCATCAGACTCTGCGATTCGCGTCCGATGCCAACGTTGCGGAATAGCCGATTGATGTAAGGCAGTTTGCTCAACACCGGCAGGCCTTGCTCGTTACGCCCTTCGCGAAGCCGCTTGATACCGCCCAGCAGGACTGTCCCGCCGTCGGGCACACTGACCGTGGTTGAAACCGTGGTAAAGGCGAAGGTCGGCAACTGAACGGTCGTTCCCGACGTGGTGGTCTTCATGTTACCTGTTTCGATGGGATTGCCATCCGGATCGGTAACATTGGACCCCGTTTCTGTCGACGTGGTTCCGTCAAACGTAAACTCTTCAACTTCGCCAATCTGGCTGAAGAACGGTACCAGCGTCAGCCGGACGAAACGCCGGTCCGACGATACGACCGCCTGGACGCTGAGCGACGTGCCTTCACTCAGCACGACGATCACCGGTTGATGGGCGGCGGCAAAGTCTCCGACCACCGGAATCAGGCTGGTCACGAACGGACGCTGCGACGTGTCGCTGACCGACGCTTGCTGACCGTTGAACAACGTCACCTTGGGTGCCTGCAGGACGTTACTCCGCTGGTCGCCCTGTGCGGCCTGGAGCACGAAGAAGGCTTCAATATCGCTGAGGATCGCAAAGCCGATACTGCCCGCACTGGCGGCATCGTAGCCTCCAAACGCCGGGCTACTGGCCCCGAAGCTGCCCTGCGTGAACGTGATGTCCAGATCGGCCGTCGGCACGCCCGTGGCGTCCAAACCGATGGTCACACTGTTGCCCTGATCATCCTGCGGTAACTGCTGGACGTTGTCATCGATATCAAAGTCGAAGTCGATCCCCATCTGCTCGAAGAAGTCATCACGGAGCGTGATAAAGCGAACTTCGATCGTCACCTGCAAGTCCTGGAGGCGGCGAAGTTGTTCCAACAAGTCCGCAATCTGATCGTGCACATCTTGCGTTTGGCTGATGACCAAGCTCAAGTTGGTGGGAAACGATTCAATGGCACCAGGTCCACCGACATCGTCCCAGGTGTCCGGCGCGATCGTGGAAGTAATCAATTCGATCAGCGTGTCAAAGTCCGCCAAGGCGGCACCACCATTGCCGTTGCCGTAACCCAGCGGCTGCGATGGTCGCGACCCGCCTCGTGGCAGCATGCCAAAGGAATTCGACTGGGCAAGCACCGACGAGTTGATGTTCGCGTTACCTTGCAGATCGCCCGGAGCGATCGTCAGAGCTCCCATCGCCGCAGGCATGCTGCTGCCGTATCCCAGCGAGCGATGGGCTTCACTGATCGCGGCCGGCAAACCGACGTTGTACCCCGGCACAAAGTTCGGGATCGGAATCACCAGGTCCGCGACGTTATAGACATCGGTGTAGACGTTGGCATCGCCCGTTTCTTCACTGGTGATACGCAGCACCTCGTGCTGAATGACGTAGGTCAGCCGCAACGGCTCGAGAATCAACTTCAGCGCGCTCTGGAGCGAAATATCTTCGGTCAGGTTGATCGTCACCGGGGTGTCGGAGGTGACGCCTTCGGCACTCAACCCTTGGGGGTCCGCGTAGATGTTCACGTTGGATAAGCTGCCCAACGAATCCAGGACCTCTTTCAGAGGCCGATTGGTGAATCGAACCTGGACCGGCTGCTTCAACGCCGCCTGGATCTTGAGCTCCGTGGGTGACAGTTGGCGGCGCTTCATCTCGCGACCGCGGTACTTGCTGGATGTCAGGTCTCCCCATTGTTTCGCATCGCCGAAGACCATCGGGGTGCGATCGTCGAAGGGAACACGTGAGGCATCGACCGAGGCCATGGCGCCGTAGAATCCTTCCTCGGCAGCCTCGTCAATCGCTGCCAGTTCACGGCGCCGCATGCCGAACTTGCTACTGAGCAGCAGTGTGCGGGCGATGGGCGAATCGGGATCAAGTGCGCGAACCTGCCGGGCGCGGACTTCCGCTTCGGAGTAGCGTTGCTCTTCGATCAGGTCGTTGTACTCTTCAACCAACTGAGCGATCTTGTTCTGGGTTTCAAATTTTCGTGCCCGGTCACGATCGACCGAGGCCATAATCGCGGAATTGCGATCGTCTTGCTCGATTTCAGAACGATGCTGGTCGATGTAGGTGCGAAATTCGATGGTCTTGCGATCGATCAACGTCAGGAGCTGTTTCTGCGCGCCGGGATCGAGCGTGGAGGTGCCAACCTTTTCGCGAATTCTCTCCATCCGCTCCAACGCCCCAAAAGGATCGGCTTTCTTTTGCTTGTCGGCCGCCTTCTCTTCGTTGGAAAACTCGCGATAGAGTTGCTGACGCAACAGTTCCTGCGCCGTGTCAACCTGTTCCAAAGGTGATGGCTCTCGGCCGCTGGGCACGATTTCACGAGCGGAACTCATTAGACCCAGCTTATCCTTGAGTTGCTGGCGTGTGGCGGGATCAAGGTCACCCTGATGCTGCCAGGCCTGGCGAAAGAGATCCAATGCACGGCCACGATCTTGACCTTCCAGGGCGGCCATCCCCTGTTCAAACAACTGGCGGCCCAGCGGTTGCCCTTGGGGCGGACCGGCGGGAGTCGGGAACTGATTCTGTGCCTGCATATTGCTGGTTGGATCAACGCTGGGGTTGTAGATCCCGCGCTGCACCGGAAACGTACCGGCCGGCTGAGGCAAGACGAAATTGCCAGCCTGCACAACGCCTTTTTGGCGGCGTTCGATTTCGACCAGCAATTGCCACGGTCGCATCTCCTGAGCCCCAAAGGCCTCATTGGGAACTTGTAATCGTTGGGCCTGTTCGGCCAAGCGGCGGGCCGAATCCATCTCACCTCGCAGCAACTGCTGCTGGGCCTGAAAGACAAGTTGTGAAGCGCGGTCCTTGCCAGGATGGGAGACGACACGTCCCCCGGCCAGTGGTCGGCCGGAGGGTGTGAACGACCCGGGTGGAGCGATGGGCGGCAAGCGGCCAAGCTCGTCGTTGCCCTTCGCCGACGACGCCTTGGGCACCGCGCGATCGCTCGGAGGTCGCACGCTGGAAGCTGCCCCAGCCTGCGGAGGATCGACTGGGAACTGGTCACCATCCGGTGCCGTTTGGCCCAACGCCCCGGTGGCCGATGCGAGTTGCATGTGGATGGGATGAGCGGTCGCGGAACGATCCAAGGCAAGGCCTAAGGATACGGCGACGGTCAACAACAAATAGGCGATCGCTTTCAACGCGATTCTCCTTCTTTCAGGTGCTTCGAATCGAATGGGGCCAAGATTCGACTGTTGATACGTTGGTTCAAGCTTGCCATGAAGGTCAGCGAGAATTCGCTCTTAGCAACACAGGGACAAGCGTTGACGTACCACAACGGTCAGTGACCACCGCGATTTGACAACCGTGACAAGTCTCTCTCGATAAATGAGAGGCGGATAATTAGTTGGATCCAGCGCGACGGTCAAGAGCACTTTGTCAAGAATTAAAAAACAGCCACTGAAATTCAGTGGCTGTTGGAATCGCGAATTCGAAGTTGTCGCCGGTCTGGCGGAGATGAGTCTTGGTGCGAGCGAATCGCCGGCTACCCGCCATCCTCGCCACGACCTCCACGGTTGCGTCCGCGGCCACGGCCGCCATCGCCGCCCATGCCGCCGGGCATGCCCGGCATTCCCGGCATCATCCCGGGCATTTCTCCCATCCCGCCTTCACCACCCATCGGATCGCTCGCAGCGGCCGGCTTGGGTGGTAAGCGTTTTTGAAATCCGTCCCAATCGTCTAATTCGTTCTTGACGAATAGTTCGCCCTGCTCGTTCAGGAAGAGAAACTCGGCGGGCGCGAGCAGTGGGTCGTCCTCTTCTTCCTCAGGTACCGGCAGCGGTTCGCCACCCAGGAAGTCAAGGACCATTCGATTCGTCCGGAATGCATATTCCTTAATCGTTTTGTATTGCAACGAAACGGGATGCACGACGTCCGCGTCCTTCACGAAATTAAGGAACGTACCCCGGTGTGCTTCCACCAGGCCTGGCACCTCGATCGCCCGCTTGGCGTCGAACACCACCGACATCACCGTGGCGGACGGCTCCGCAATGGGAAGTTTGAACTGGTTGCCGTAGGTGTCTTGGATAACACTCTCGCGTTCCTTGGCAATTTCACCGCCCAACGTTTTTCGGCTGGGCTCAAACGAAACCACCGAACTCGGCTCGCTGAATTCAGTCAGCCGAAAATAGGACAAACGGCTCTTGGCCGCAGTTTCTTTGGCCTTGATATCGGTGATTCGAGATCGGACGTCCGGGGCAAGTGCACGTACGTTTGGATCAGCGAGTGGATTCTTGGGATGGTTCGGATCCTCGACCCAAAGCTGCACACGATAGCGGTATTTCTTGGTGGTATCCCGCACGGACAGGTCAAAAAAGCGGACCATCAGGTGGTCGACCGTGGGACCAAACGTGGTCATTCCACCCATGCCACCCATG
>JAUIHJ010000253.1 GCA_030432015.1 bacterium | reverse complement strand
GCGCTGGCAATCGACGTCGATCACGCCGAACATGACCTCCGCCAGGTGGACGATGCGAAAGAGATTCACATCGGAGAGGACGAAATCGGCGGCGGCGATGACGCCGATATCATTGTCGGGGATGACGGACTGATCGTGACCACGCTGGTATCAGGGCTTCCGATCACGCGGAGCCGCTTTGTCGCTGCCGCGCTGGAGTCGCATCAGTATCTGCGTGACTTGCAGCAAGCGGCAGTCGATCTGGAATATGTGCTGTTTGAAGCGCACTATCAGGTATTGACCAAGATGATCGCAGGAACCGTGGCCAATGGCGCGGACCATGATCATCACGATTTATTCGTGGGCAACGATACGATCCACGCGGGGCAAGGCGATGACCTGGTGACTGGAGACCAAGGTACGATTCTGACACCCGTCGTCAGCGGACTGCGGCTTGATCAAGTGCAGTCCGGCTCTCCCGTCGATGAAGCCACTTGGGACGCCGCCCGCGAGGCTCTGGCCACACAACAGGCCGCTCAGGACACCTTGCTGACCGCGCACAGCCAGCAAAACCACAATCGCCAGTCGCGGACCATCGACGCGGCGGAACTTAGCGAAATCGTAGGCGACTTCCAGTACGAGTTGACGATCGGAGATGACATTGTCAACGGAAACGAAGGGTCCGATGTGCTGTTCGGCGACTTCGGAATCTTGATCGCCCCCATCGTTCTGCAGAACCCCACGACGCGGGTCGAAGCCGACCGGCTGAACGACGACATTGCTGAACTCCTGCAGGACGTGAACGAATTCTTGGTCGCGCGACATCATGAGTTCAACCACGACGCTTTACACGCCCGCTACACGCATCCGCATTTCGCTCACCGTGGTGGCACGGCACAAGAAGTCGTGATCGATGCTGGCAATGATTCCATCCATGGGAATGACGGTGACGACATCATCCTGGGCGATAGTGCCTCGGTCTTCGTCGTGCATTTGACGGAGACGCCGGACGTACGTTACGAACATCCGGACCCCGAGTTGCTGGAAGTGAAGCACCTGTGGCGGGAGGACTTTGAACTTGTCAACCAATACCGTCGCGACGGTGGCGACTCACAGATTGGCAATGACACGATCTTCGGTGGCGTGGGCAACGATCTGATTTACGGGCAGCGCCGAGACGATCAGCTCTATGGCGAAGAAGGCAACGACCTGGTCTTTGGTGGAGGCGGGGAAGGAGGATCGGTGGACGGTGGGCCTGGCACCAACGATGTTCGTACGCGCAGCGACGATTGGCCAACCAAGGCGCGGCTCACGCAATTCAAGGAGCTTGTTTTTGCCTCGCTATCGTCCGTTGCTCGGCCGCTGCTGAAAAACGTGTCCGCCGATGCCGAGATTGCGACGAGCCCCTTGCCGTTCGAGTTGCTCGCAGGCAATTTCGTCATTGGCGCCGTGCCAGCCTGGCAGAACCCGGAGCACGCGCTCGATGTCAACAACGACGGCCAAGTGACCCCTCTGGATGCCCTGGTGGTCATCAACGAGCTGAATCGACGTGCTTTTGTGCATGCGGACGGGCGCCTGCCGACGAACAGGCCGGCGAACGTCGGTCAATTCTTCGATGTCAATGGAGATGGTTTCGGCACCCCGCTTGACGCGTTGGTTGTCATCAACGAACTCAATCGAGGAATCTTTGCCGAAGGTGAAGCGGGGCTCGCCACGATTCTGGCGACGCCTGCCCCGAGTGCTTTGCTAGTCGTCCAACCGGCAGGCCAGAGATTCGCCACGGCCGGGCAAGGCGAGCAATCTGCTCTCGCTCGCTCGCCGGATGCCAACGCGAAACTGACCTCGAAGCAAGATCGACCTTGGAGCCCTGTCCAACCGTCCGAGACGGCGCCAGTGCCATCGAAGTCCCGCCGGTTTGGACGGCACAAGGACCCTGCCGACGATGGTCCGCTCGAATCGATCCTCGAGGAAATCGTTGGCGACGTCTGGAATCATTGGAACAAAGTTCGATAGCAACGAAATCGTCATCGCCCGTGCAGCCCATGATCTGGACACGGTTGAATACGCGTTGCGTCAATTTGCACGGCCGCAACGGGCCGTGGCGCGTGATTAGAATTCGACCGTTTTGCCCTGGTAGCTCAAGTCGAGTAATTCCATGGGATGGACAATCTTGAGGACTTCGCCTTGCATTCGCGCTTCGCAGGCGATCTGCATCAGGCAGCCTGCGTTGGCCGTGACGACGACCCGCGCCCCCGTTCCCAGGATGTTGTTCATCTTGCGTCGGCTCAAGCGACCCGCCATCTCGGGTTCGGTCAAGTTGTACGTCCCCGCAGCACCACAGCAGAACTCGGACTCAGGCAGTTCGACCATCTTCAGGCCCGGGATCTGGTTCAACAGGTTTCGCGGTTGCTCGCGAATCTGCTGCGCGTGCGCCAAATGGCATGCATCGTGGTACGTCGCGGTCACATTGAGTTCACCGGTCGGCGGGATCATGCCGAGTTCATCCAGAAATTCGTTGACGTCCTTGACCTTGGCCGCGAACTTGGCACGTTCCTCCTGGTTATCGTCGTGCCAGAGATGGCCATAGTCCTTCATCGTCGAAGCACAGCCCGCCACATTGACGATCACCGCATCGACGTCATCGGCGTTGAAGGCGGTCGTGTTGGTATCGGCCAAGGCGCGCGCCGGAGCATCCGCCCCCGCGTGAAAGTGAATGGCGCCACAGCAGGCTTGCGTCGAATTGACGATGACTTCGCACCCGTTCTCCTGGAGGACCCGTGCGGTCGCCCAATGCGTATGACGAAACATGACATCGGCAACGCAACCGATAAACAGCGCGACCCGCGCTCGCTGCTCGCCTTTGGCCGGCAGCACGGCCGGCAGCGGCGGCGGCTCTTTGGACAGCTTCGGGAGCATCGTCATGAGACGCCCCAGACGGGGCGGCAGCAATTTCCACAGCCCTGTGCCCAACAGCAATCGATCAAGCCGCAACGTCTGCGCGATCCTGGCCGGAATCAGCGACAGCCGCAACTTTTCACGGTTGGGAAATAAGCCGAACAGGATCCAACGGTGAAACCAGTCGTTGGATTTTTGCTCGCCGTCACCGGTCTGTTCCATGGCGACGCGAAATGGTTCGATCAGCTTGCCGTACTGGACGCCGGACGGGCAGGCGGTCTCGCACGATCGACAATCAAGGCAGAGTTCGAGATGGCGACGGACTTCGTGATTCATTTCCAACCGGCCATCGGTTACGGCGCGCATCAGGTAAATGCGGCCCCGCGGGCTATCATTCTCGTTGCCCAACTCGGCATACGTCGGACAGGATGCGGTGCACAAGCCGCAATGCACGCAATCCAAAAACAGCCCGTAGTCAATCCCGGCGCCCGGGTTCGGTTTGACCACAGGCACGGTCGTGGGCGCGGGCGTGGCGATCGGCAAGGCAGCTTGCGAACCGGCGGAAGTACTGTCAGCGGAACTCATGGTTGACTCTTAGCTCGACCAACCCGCCGCTGCGGCAGCGCGACGTCGGCCGTCGGGTTTTCTATCCTAGAACTGATACACAAATCGACCGGGGTTGAGCAAGTTCTTGGGGTCGAACTCGCGCTTGACCGCCTCCATCCATTGGAACGGAGCATCAATGCCGCCCCACACGCTTTGATGCGTCATTTCGGCGCGGGACGGATTGGCCAGCATCACCACGTTGCCGTGCATGCCAGCGGCGGTCGCGTCCAAATTGCCAACCAGGTCGCGGGCGATGCCACCTTCGGGAAGTTGGTTCAAGCGGACAATCAACGTTCCGTTGCCGGCGTGGGCCTGGATCATGGCGGACGGGTCGAGCGACTGCACTTGGGCCGCGAACCGCGTCGTGCCGCTGGGGACGACGTTCGCCTTCAATACCAGCGGCGCTTCGGCGCTCTCAGCGAGGCCGCTGTGCGGGAATTCGGCCAGCATCCGCAGCCATTGATCCGCCTCCTGCCCCGCGAGCATGCCGGTTTCGACAATGCCCTGACGTCCCCATTCCATCTTGAGCTGGGCCACCGACCAGTCGACCTCCTGCGCCGTCCCCTCGAATGAAATCGCCAGGACGGGTCGTCCGTGATCGGTCCCCAGGGTGCCGATGAATGCGTCCTGGTGCCAGTTCGGCCCGGTCAGGAGTTCGATCGCCGTAGGCGTTGTGTCCGAGTCGATCAGCGCCGCCAGCAGGCCTTCTGCCGCGGCAAAATCGACCGGTACACAGGCCACGACACAATGGGCCGGCGGGATCGGTTTGAGTTTCAGGGTCACCTGGGTGATCACGCCCAGCGTACCCAGCGAGCCGGTCAGCAGCTTGCAAAAGTCGTAGCCAGCGACGTTCTTGACCACGCGGCCGCCACCTTTGAATGGCGTTCCACGGCCGTCGACGGCACTGATACCGATCACATGGTCTCGGATCGTTCCCTGTCCGAAACGCCGTGGGCCGTTGAAGTTGGTTGCAATGACGCCGCCAAGCGTCGCGGTCGCGGGCTGGGGCACGTCGATGGGGAGCCGCAAATGCTCGGCCGCGAGGGTTTCGGCGAGCGACTGCATGCTGATTCCTGCTTCCACCGTGATCGTCATGTCACGCGCCGGAAACTCGATGACGCGATTCAACTGGCTGATTGCCAGCGCGACGCCAGCTCGTTTCGGAGGCAAACCGAATCCCAGGCTCGTTCCGCCCCCCACCGGGTAGATCGCCTGGTCGGTTTCATAGCAATCGCGGACCGCGTCGACCAGCGCTGCCTGGCTGTCGGGGGACAACGTCTCATTGATCGGAAGTGATTCTATAGCCGTGCTAGACAAGGGATCTCCTCGAACCTCAAAGTGCCGCGCGGCGGCCAGGGTGCTTTTGCTCAATACCGCAAGCGCCGGCGGTTGGTAACATCTTGTCGGGGCTGAGGCGGTTGTGCGGGTTTAGCGCCTGTCGCAAATTGGTCATGACCGCCAGGTCACCTTCGGTGAACATCTTCTTCATGAATTCCACCTTCTCGATGCCGATGCCGTGTTCGCCGGTCACGCTGCCGCCACAGGCGAGGCACTCGTCCAGGATCTCGCCGCTGGCCTGCAGGACGTCCTTGATTTGCTGAGGATCCCGTTCGTCGAATAGCAGAATCGGATGGATGTTGCCATCGCCGGCATGAAAGACGTTGACAACCCGGATCCCGTACTTGCTGCTGATCTCTGTGATCCGACGCAGGATATGCGGCAATTTCGTGCGAGGAACGACGCCATCCTGCGTGCAATAGCTGGGGCTCAACCGGCCGATGGCACCGAACGCTTGCTTACGGCACTTCCATAACTTCTGACGCTCCTTGTCGCCATCGGCCATTCGCACTTCGCGGGCGCCTTCCGCCTCGCAGAGTTGGATGATTTGATCGCGTTGTTCATCGAGGCCCGCCTCAAGCCCATCCACTTCGATCAACAGAATGGCCTTGGCATCCAAGGGAAAGCCAAAATGGAACGCGTCTTCCAAGGCGGCCAGAATGCCCTGATCCATCATCTCCAGCGCGGCGGGGATGATCCCGGCGCCAATGATCGCGCTAATGGAATTGGTGGCGTCTTCGACCGACTCGAAGATGCCGAGCATTGTCCGGAATCCCTGCGGATTACGCGTCAGGCGAACCCAAACCTTGGTGACAATGGCCAGCGTCCCTTCGCTGCCGACCAGCGCGCCAACCAAGTCCAGCCCGGGAGGATCTTCCGCGGGGCCGCCAATCTGCACGATCTGACCATCGGCCATCACGGCTTCGACGCCCAGCACGTGGTTCACGGTGACGCCGTACTTCAGCGTATGCGGACCGCCGGAATTCGTCGCGACATTGCCGCCCAGCGTGCAAGCGCCCTGACTGGAAGGATCAGGGGCATAGTGGTAGCCCGAACCCTTCAAGGCCTGGGTCAACCAAATATTCACAACTCCTGGCTGGACCACCGCATATCGATCACGAAGGTTGATCTCTTCGATCTCCTTCATTCGCGTCAACACGATCATGACGCCGCCGCCGACCGGGAGGCAACCGCCCGCCAAACTGGTCCCCGCTCCGCGCGGCAGGAACGGTACTTCGGCCTGATTGCAGATTTTGACGATTTCCGCGACCTGCTCGCTGGTGGTGGGAAACACCACCACGTCCGGGCTGTTTTTTTCAATTGTGAAGCCGTCGCATTCGTAGACCAACAGATCCGAACGTGCGGACAAGACGGCGTCGGCCCCCACCACGCTGCGCAGAGGATCAACAATGCTGTGGATATCGAGTGCGGTCATGATTTGAATCGAGACGGTCCAGCGGCGAAGATTGGAAGTAACCGTTGACAGGTCGGGGACTGGCCGATGATTTGGCAAAAGCGTACCAGGCACCGCTCAACTGCAGCGGCCAAACAATCCACTTGCCCCTCTTGTCTTCTTATACGAAACAACGCCGACGCTCACCGTCAACGGCTCGCAATTTACAAGAACCCCAGTATAAAGCCAGCCAGCACCGTGGTGGTAGTGGGAGCAAGCCGGGGGAGCTGTCCTGAATTGACCAGCGACTGGATCGCCGGCTTCATCACGACCGGAATGCCTTGCCGCGGCGTGCGAAGATTTGGCGTTCCGGACGATTTTCGATTTTCGATTTTCGGGGCCGGGGCCCGGCGCTGGCGAGACGCCTCACAGGAAACGTGGCTCCAGCCGATCGACAATCAGCTTGCCGACGTTCAGCGCCGACGTTGCGGCCGGCGACGGAGCGTTCTCGACGTTGACAACCCGATCGCTTTCGAGGATGCAGAAATCGTCGACCATCGACCCGTCGGGCGCAATCGCCTGAGCACGCACGCCGGAACGCGCCGGACGGAGGTGCTCGCTGCGGATTTCGGGCATCAGTCGCTGGAGGGCTTTGACGAACGCGGCCTTGCTGAACGACCGCCACATCTCCCCGGCGCCAACGCGCCAGTACTTCGCCGCGAGCTTGAGAAATCCGCCGTAGCACAGCGACTCCGCCAGATCGGTCACGCTGAAGTCGGTTTTCCGGTAGCCTTCCCGAGCAAACGCCAGCACGGCATTGGGGCCGCATTCCACGCCGCCATCGATCATCCGCGTGAAGTGGACCCCCAGAAACGGAAAGGCCGGATTGGGAACCGGATATATCAGGTTGCGACAGAGATGCTGCACCTCAGGTTTGAGCTCGAAGAATTCGCCGCGAAAGGGAACGATCTTGGAGTTCGGCCGCTGCCCGGTCATGCGAGCGATGCGGTCGCAATGCAATCCGCCGCAGTTCACCAGATAGTCAGCCTCGAATTCACCCTGGGTCGAGTGCACGACAACGCCGCCATCGGTCGGTGTAACACGCGTCACGCGGGCACCGCAGACCACTTCCCCATTGGCGGCAGAGACGAGCTCCGATAACCGCTCGGCAACCCGCCGATAGTTGGCAATGCCTGCCTCGGGAACATGGATGGCTTGCACGCCCGCCGCGTGGGGTTCGAGCTCTTTAAGACGCTCCGGTCCAATCAATTCGCACCGGACGCCGTTCTGTTGGCCACGCGAGAAAATCCGTTCGAGTCCCGGGACTTCGTCGGCCGTCACCGCGACGATCACTTTGCCGCAGATGTCGTACGGAATCCCCTCACGCTCGCAGAATCGCTCCATCGCCTCTTTGCCCGAGCGTCCATTCTGCGCCTTCAACGATCCGGGCTTGTAGTAAATGCCCGAGTGCATGACGCCCGAGTTATGGCCGGTCTGGTGCGATCCGACCACCGATTCTTTCTCGAGAACCAGCACCGAACGGTCCGGGTACCGTTGAGACAACTGATAGGCTGTGGCCAAACCGACAATTCCACCACCGACAATAATGACATTCGCATGCTGCATGGGATCTTGAGGGTTAAGGGTGCGAGGCCCACGCGGATGGAATTCCCGCTCCGGCCATCCAAAGATCCTAACAGCCCCTGGCCCGGTTGAAGAAGTGGTGTCGCGGACGGGTTCGAACGGGCGGATCCTGGACCAACGAATTGCAAGCGTTTTCGGATCACATTTGCGCGCCATCCAGCCGATACATCCGTAAGAGGCGGATAAAACGGAACATCTCGGACAGCCCGATCGACCCGCGAATTCGTCTCTCCCACCGACGACCACTCCCTGCGTTTTCGATCCAGCCGGCAGGCTGAACCTGCCCTTCATTCCTGCCCGCGATCCTCAAACCACCCAGCGTATCGTCCGTAAGACA
Source organism: bacterium (assembly GCA_030432015.1). GTDB lineage: Bacteria > Planctomycetota > Planctomycetia > Pirellulales > Pirellulaceae > ARS98. Next base: position 2,062 of record JAUIHJ010000253.1, on the reverse strand, counting down.
CTTCTGTGTATCCACTTACGACGAATCAATTCCTGCCTACGTGTACTTTCCGATTGCCACTAAACTACGTTCGGCGATTCCCTGCCAACGTGGAGGCGCCCTGGCGTAAACGCTTGGGCTGGCAATGGTTGTGTGCGGGCCAAACCAATTTTGGCGGAGTCTGAAACTCGTGGATCGGAAGCTACGAATTCCCGTTTTCTGGATTGGGGCGTTCAGCATTGCACTGCTGTTCGTTCGAACTGGATACGCGCAGCCCATCCCGTGGCAATCACAGGACGTTCGCACCGATCGCTATCCCGACCAAGGGGGCCTCCGTTTCGCCCAAGCGTCGCGACTGCCGGCGTCCCCGGAGACGCATGTCGACTTCGACGCGTACCTGGAAAATCGCGGGGCGCTCGACGCGACGCCGGCCGAATTCACGACACCGGGCGAAGAAATCACACCCTACCGGGAATATCACGTAGGTGGTGCGGCAGTCTGGCAGTTGTTGCCTGAAGGCCTGGTCTATGACACCTACCTGGCGGGCACGCAAGAGCCGCGCTTCGCGCTGCAAATGCTCGATATCAATTCGCGGGGAGTCCACTTCGAGGGCTTCCTCGGAGCTAGGGTTCCCATCCTCCGTTACGGCACGACCAACTCCGTCCGCCCGGAAGGGTTTCAGGTCGACGCCGAAGGCCTGGCGCGGGTGCGGATCGATCTGGCCGATGACTGGGTGGTCGACGCCGCAGACTTCCGTGGTGGCGTACCGCTCTCCTACGGCTACGGGCGGCATCGCACGAAGCTCGGCTACTATCACCTCAGTTCGCACCTGCAGGACGAATTCCTGGCGGCCAACGCCGGTTACCCCCGCGTCAACTTCTCCCGCGATGTGTTCATACTGGGCCACGCCTATTACGTGACCGACCGTGTGCGACTCTACGGCGAGGTGGGGTATGGATTCATTACGGATGTGAGCGAGCCGTGGGAATTCCAGGTCGGATTTGACTACGCCCCCTGCGGGCCAACTGGGATTCACGGCGCCCCGTTCTTCGCTATGAACGCACACTTCCGCGAAGAGGTCAACTACGCAGGCGCCCTGACCGTACAGCTGGGCTGGGCCTGGATCGGCGACTCCGGAAAATTGTTGCGGACCGGATTGCACTACTACACCGGCAAGAGCAATCAATACTCGTTCTACGACGACTACGAGCAGCAGATTGGTTTCGGACTGTGGTACGATTTCTGGTAAGAGTGCATGCGGTTGGCTGTGGCTGTTGCCAGGCCGTGCTGGGCAGCGCCCGGTTTTCTGGCGTTTTGCGGAAATTCGACAAGCCCGCCTCGGCCAGCGAACGCCACACGTGTTTGGCTTGCTGCGCAATTGCCGGCTGCCTATAATCCTCTAACTCGTTCCGCGACAGCATTTTAAGTCGCATTTTCCTGAACGAGCGTCGATTTCTTTCGCGCGGGAATGTGCCATGAATTGCCGTAGTTGCTGTTTGTTGGTCGTGCTATCTGTCGCTGCTGCGCTGTTGCCGGCGGAAACTCTGCGGGCCGGGGATAACGATCTTGCTCAAGCCGTCGTTGAGCAGCCACCTGTCGAGACGAACGCAGATGACGGCAATGCGGCCCAAGAAAAAGCGGCGGCAGCGAAAAAGAATGAACGCGACGAAGAATTCTACGAGCTGTTCAGGCTCTTCGCCGATACCCTCGATCAGGTCGAGCGAAACTACGTCAAGGACATCAGCCGCCGGGAGTTAATGGAAGCTGCCATCGAAGGTGTGATCTCCAAGCTGGACCAGCATTCGAACTACATTGCCCCGGATGATCTGGAGGGGTTTCGCTCCGATGTCGAGGCAGAATTTGGTGGTATCGGCATCCATGTATCCAAGCCAGGCAAGGACCAGTGGTTGCGCGTGCTCAGCCCAATCGCCGGGAGTCCCGCCTACCGTGCGGGGATATTGGCAGGCGACGTGATTACTCACATCGGTGATGCCGCCACCAATGAAATGGAAATGCAGGATGCCGTCAGTCGCATCAAAGGCAAACTGGGGACCGATGTCCGCATCACCGTTCGCCATCTGGA
>JAUIHJ010000252.1 GCA_030432015.1 bacterium | reverse complement strand
CTTGATCCGCAAACTGAATCCGATGAAGGGCCGCGTCTTCGGTGTCGCTGTCAGTCTTGATGGAAAGCGGATCGCTGCGGTCAGTTCATTGAACGGTCAGGGAGAACTGGCCGTCTATTCGTACGAATTTGATACGAACCTCCCCGCGGACCTCAAGAAGATTGCCGAGACGCGGGTGCAACAGCGAAAGCCTGCAGATGTGCAAAAACTAGACGAGTATCGTACCAAGGGCATCGAGCGGATCGCTCAACTGCATGTCGACGAAGCGTCATTATATGCGGTTGCCTTCAGCCCCGATGGCAAAACCGTTGCCGCCGCTGGGGGCGATGGCACCATCCGTCTGGTCGAGACGGAAACGGGCAAAGTCCGAACGGCGTTCTCGCCGGCGCCGGTCACTCCTGCCGAACGTGTTGCTCAGGCATTTGAGGCAGCCGACCCAATTTCGATCGACGATACGACGACCTTTAGCGAATCCCTGCCAGCTGACACAAAGATTGTCAAATTGGCGGTCGAACCCGCTGAGATCGCGTTGACGGATCGATTCGGCTATGCGCAATTGCTGGTCACCGCAACGCTCAGTAATGGCGATTCCATTGACGCCACGCGCATGGCACGCCCCACCCTGTCCGCGGCCGTCGCCTCGATTTCGCCGAGCGGGTTGGTGAGCGGCACGTCGGACGGTACGGCCACACTGGTCCTTGACGTGAATGGGTCGGTCGCCAAAGTCCCCGTCTCGGTCACGGGGATGAATACCGAATACAAGGCGAACTTTTCCAGAGATGTTGAGCCGGTGTTGTCGCGACTCGGTTGTAATGCCGGCACGTGCCATGGCGCTGCCAAGGGCAAGAATGGTTTTCAACTCTCGCTGCGCGGCTACGACCCGCTTGTTGATGTCCGTGCGTTCACGGACGATTTGGCCTCGCGGCGTACCAACATTGCGTCGCCCGATGACAGCCTGATGTTGCTGAAGGCGACCAGCGCGGTGCCCCACGTCGGTGGGCAACTCGTTCGGCCGGGCGAACCGTACTATCAACTGATTCGAAATTGGCTCGCCGGCGGTGCGAAACTCGATGCAAATGTTCCGGGCGTCGCTTCGATTCAGATCTTGCCGGACAACCCGACGATCCAATCAATTCAGGCCAACCAGCAATTTCGCGTGATCGCGACCTACGACGACGGCCGCCGTCGCGATGTGACGCGCGAGGCGTTTCTGGAGAGCGGTAACACGGATATCGCGTCCGTCAATCGGACTGGGTTGATGACCGCTTTGCGACGTGGCGAAGCGCCGGTGCTAGCTCGCTTCGAGGGCTCCTATGCGGCGACGACGCTCACCGTGATGGGCAATCGCGAAGGCTTCGAGTTCCAACCACCGGAGACGTGGGGGCGGATTGACGAACTCACCGCCGCCAAGTGGCAACGAATGAAGATTCAACCTTCGGAGCTGTGCAGCGACACCGATTTCGTCCGCCGCGTTTACATCGATGTGACGGGACTCCCGCCGACATCCGAAGTCGTCAAAGCCTTCGTAGCGGATCCTCGCCCGACGCGGGAAAAGCGGGACGCCTTAGTCGATACGCTGATTGGCAGCGGCGACTATGTCGAATACTGGACGAATAAATGGGCCGATTTGCTGCAGGTGAATCGAAAGTACCTGGGCCCGGAAGGTGCCCAATCATTCCGGGACTGGATTCGTGCCGAAGTGGCGCAGAATACGCCGTATGACCAATTCGTCAAGAAGATCATCACCGCGTCCGGCTCCAACAAGGAGAATCCGCAAGCCTCGTACTACAAGATCCTGCGTGACCCGCAAGACATCATGGAGAATACGACGCACCTGTTCCTGGCGGTTCGCTTCAATTGCAACAAATGCCACGACCATCCCTTCGAGCGTTGGACGCAAGATCAGTATTATGAAACGGCTGCGTACTTTGCCCGTGTCTCTCTCAAGGCCGACCCGGCCAGTGGCAAGAAGAAGATCGGCGGTACGGCGGTCGAGGGCGCCAAACCGTTTTATGAAATCGTCGAAGACAAGAAAGATGGCGAGGTCACGCATCTCCGCACGGGGCAGGTGACCCCTCCAGAGTTTCCCTTCGACTGCTCGTTCGATACGACCGAAGAAGCCTCGCGCCGGGAGGAATTGGCCGCTTGGATTACCTCTGCGGACAACCAGTATTTCGCCCGCAGCTACGTCAATCGCCTCTGGGGCTACCTGTTCGGCATCGGCATCGTCGAGCCAATCGATGACATTCGTGCCAGTAACCCGGCGACCAATCCGGAATTGCTTGACTACCTGACCGAGGAGTTCATCAAGAGCAAGTTCAATATTCAGCACGTGGTTGGCTTGATTTGTAAATCGCGCACGTACCAACTTTCCTTGAAAACCAACAAGTGGAATGAAGACGACACGATCAACTATTCTCATGCGGTCGCCCGTCGCTTGCCCGCTGAGGTTTTGTACGATGCCATCCACCGTGTGACCGGTTCTAAGTCGAAGATTCCAGGGGTGCCGGAAGGGACCCGTGCGGCCGCGATTCCCGACTCGGGCATCGAATTGACGGACGGCTTCCTCGCCAACCTGGGCCGGCCGGCCCGTGAAAGCGCCTGCGAGTGTGAACGGGTCAGCGACATCCAATTGGGGCCGGTGATGGCGTTGATCAGCGGACCGACCGTTGCGAATGCGATCGACGACCCAAATAACGGGATTGCCCAGCTCGTCGCTGCACAACCCGACAACGACGAATTGGTCAATGAGCTGTTCTTCCGGGTTATGAACCGAGCCGCCACCAAAGCAGAGATTGAGGCATTCATGGCATCCATGGCCTTGATCGACGGCGACCATCAAACACTCGCCGAGTCTGTCCAGAAGCGAGAAGCATGGTGGCGGGAAGAGAAGCCAAAGCTTGAAAAGCAGCGAGAGGCTGCCATCGCCGCGGCCAACGCGGACCTTGAGGCCTATCAAAAGGATATCGCGCCCCAAGTTGCCGAGGCAGAAAAGAAACGCCAGGCGGGCATTGCGGCGGCCGAGGCTGACCTGAAGAAATACACCGAAGAATTGCCGGCGCATCTCGCGGCATGGGAAAAACGGGTCGCCAGCAGCGTCGAATGGCATTTGCTCGAGCCGGGCACCCTTTCAGCAACCAACGGCATCAAGTTACGGCGCCAGCCAGACCGCTCGGTGGTCGCCAGTGGCGACGCCAAGCAGTCGGCGTACACAATCGATGTCAAGACTTCGCTGCGTGGTATCACGGGAATCCGCGTTGAAGCGATTTCGGATGGTCAGGCGGAAGGCAGCGGGCCTGGCATACCAGCCAACGGCAATTTCGTCGTGACAGAATTTGAAGTTCAGTCAGCCCCGACATCGACGCCAACGGAAATGAAGAAGGTCGATTTGCAGAACGCCCAGGCGGATTTTCTGCAGGCAGGTTTCAATGTGGCATTGGCGATCGACGGGAACGCCGGCAACCAGAATGGCTGGGCCATCGCCAATGCTGGCGGTGTGGATCACTGGGCGACGTTTGAAACCAAACAACCGCTCGGATTTGAAGGGGGCACAACTCTCAAGTTTGTCATTCACCAAAACCATTCGGCTCAAAATCACCTCCTCGGCCGATTCCGCGTCTCCGTGACGACAGACAAGGCGGTTGGCCTCAGTTTGCCCGAACGCCTTAAGGCCATCACGTCGGTCCCTGTGGCAGAACGGGATGAGGCAGAGGCCCAGTTGGTGACGACTTACTTTACCAAGACCGACACAGGTTTACAGGCCAAGCAGACGGCGGTTGCCACCGCCAAGGCACCGCTCCCGGAAGATCCAGGCGTCACCAAACGCAAAGAGACACTCAAGTTGGTCAGCCAGGAAGTCGGTGAAGATCGCGTGCTGGCTCAACTGCGGACGGATTTGGAATTCAGCACAAAGCAGGTCGCCAACAAGCGGCTCACGGCCGCTCAGGATATGACCTGGGCGCTGATCAATAATCCAGCATTTCTATTCAATCGATAGGAGATTTTGTACGCCGGAACCTATTCAACCTCCACGGCAGAGGGAATTCCCAGCATGCGACCACGCATGAAGCGTGGTCGAGTTCGGTATTGTGCAACAACACAAAGGATGTTTTTCGAGATTGCCGGCCAAACCGTTGCCGGACACCCCCTTGGCCCAAGCCCCCCCCCACGTGACGTGTTCGGTAACCCCCAGAAAACACTCGTCCAATTCCACGAAATACGATAGAATTCACCCGCCGCTGCCGATGATGAAGCGGCTTGGCACGTTCAACCAGGAGATGTGAGATGCTCAGAATCCAAGGTCCCGCTGGTAAAGATCTTTGTGACAAGAAGCTCGGCGTTTCGCGCCGTGATGTCCTGCGAGTTGGCGGATCGGGCATGCTGGGGTTGAGCTTAGGTTCGATGCTGGCTTTGAAGGACGCATCTGCCAATCAACCAGTTGGCGGTGCCGGATGGGGTAAGGCCAAGAGCGTCATCATGCTCTATCTGCAAGGCGGCCCCAGCCATCTCGACCTGTGGGATCCCAAAGAGAACGTGCCCGACAATGTGAAGAGCGTGTTCGGCAACATCTCGACGAAGTTGCCCGGTGTGCAGTTTACGGAGAACCTGCCGAAGCTGGCTCAGGTGAACGACAAATTCACCATGATTCGCTCGATGAGCTATACGCCCAACGGCTTGTTCAATCATACCGCGGCGATCTACCAGATGATGACCGGCTACACGACAGACAAGGTCAGCCCCTCCGGCCAGCTAGAACCGCCGAGCCCTAAGGATTTTCCGAATTACGGTTCGAACATTATCCGCCTGCGCCCGCCGACGGAACCCATGCTGCCGTTCGTCATGCTCCCGCGGCCACTGCAGGAGAGTAACGTGGTAGGCAAGGGCGGAACTGCCGGATTCCTCGGCAAAGCCTATGACCCGTATTACCTGTATCCTGCCGGCGACGATATGGATATGGGCAAGATGACGAAGATCAAGATCGACGACCTGCAGCTTCGGCCGGAGGTATTTGCGACACGACTCAACCGTCGTGCGAAGCTTCGGGAGCTGATTAATCAGGGCATGCCGGCGGTTGATAAGGCCGTCGAATCGTACAACCTCAACGGTTACTACGACAAGGCGCTGGAACTGATCGTTTCCGGCCGCGCGCGGGAAGCGTTCGACTATCAGTCGGAATCGCATGAGACGCGCGAGTTGTATGGACGCAATACGTTCGGCGATAGCTGTTTGCTCGCACGGCGCCTGGTCGAAGCGGGGACACGTGTGGTTGAAGTGGTATGGCCCAAGGTCGCCAATTCGGACAATCATTCCTGGGACCACCATTCAGGGCTATCCAAGCGGATGAAGACCCAGTCGGGCCCGATGTTGGATGCCGGTCTGTCGGGGTTGCTCACCGACCTTGACCAGCGCGGGATGCTCGACGAGACGCTGGTCGTCTGCGTCGGGGAATTCGGTCGCAGCCCGCAACGCGGTGTTAGCACGTCTGGCAACAATAACAGCGACGATGGGCGCGACCACTGGCCCTATTGCTACACGGCGGTCCTCGCAGGTGCCGGAATCAAACGCGGCCAGGTCTATGGAAAGTCCGACAAGACCGCTTCGGCGCCCTTGGAAGACCCCGTGCATCCGGGCCAGGTGCTGGCGACGATTTACCATTCCTTCGGCATCGACCCGGAGACGATCGTCTACAACCACTTAAACCAGCCACGTGAATTGGTCAAGGCCCAAGCGATTGGCGACTTCTTCGCGTAGCGAGCCAATGGTTGCTTCAACACCATTGCTTTGTTCGGGCTGAAAATTCGACTGGGCGAGGTCACCGGTAACACGGAGCGTCAGTGTTCAGTTGCGCAGTCTGCGACGGGCATGGTTGCTTGTGACCCGAAGCGTCAGATTTGCACTTGCGCCTGGCTTCATCAAGTTGCCCGTTTGCGAATGCCGAAGGCATGTCCGTTTCTAGCCAGGGGTGCCAGTCCCAGCGATTTGTGGCCGGGCTGCTCGAGAGCCGCACAGCGGCATCCGGCTTCCGGCTTCCCGGGGGGTGGCGCCCCCAGGCTAGTACCCGCCGCCGCTACGCGGCGAATTCGCGCGACTCCAAAATTGACGCGTCGGGTTGCGATTTCTCCCGCGTCTACAGCAGCGAATGTCGGAGGTGAACCTGAAAAGCGTAGGCGAGGGGATTCTCGTGATACACCATCACTCCTCGCTTGCGCCTCGAATGACCGCTGACACAACAAACCTCATTTCACGGTGAAACGAAGCGTTAGAAGAAACCGCCGCCACCACCTTGTCTGCGTTCGGTGCGGCCATATGGTCTATCGGCGGGGTTCGTCCACGGCTGTGTTGCGGTCGCGTCCCGAATCATCTCGAGGACCTCTGCAACTTGCTTGTGAACCCGCGGGTCTTGGCGAATCACAAGCAGGCCGTCGAATTCGGCGATGGTACCCTGGCCTCCCACCTGCTCCCAGCTATCGGGTTTGATGGACGTAGTGAGGATCGCCATCAGCTGCTCGCTCCGGCTGGCTGCTCGATGTGCTGCTGCACCCCCCATTCCATCACCCATCCCACCACCCATCATCATTCCCATTTCGCCGCCGCCCATACCCATGCCGCCCAAACCACCGCCGCCGAATTGAGCCAACACATCAGGCCGAACCGTCGCGATACTCTGCGGTCTGCCCGGGGTGACGCTGCTGGAATCCGAACCGGTCCGTCTCTCCTGCCTTGCCTTGGACTTTTTGTTATCCCTCTGCGGCTCGCCCTCGCCGGCCTTGAGATCGCGCGTGGGACCGGCTTCCATTCCCGCGGCGTCTGTCATCGTGTCGGATGCGTTGCCCTCGGCAAGCAGATCACGGCAGTTGTAGACACGCACTTCTCCCACGCCGCAAAGCGCTTCGTCGGTGGTAACAACGATCACGTCATCACGAATGACATACGCCAGATCCAATTGCTCGAGAATCAATTCAAGTCCCATTTTTGCAGTAACGTCGTGCAATTCCAGGCTTACCGGAGCATCGCTGTCGATGCCGATCTCCTCCAAATCCCTTGTCTTCAGATAAAACTGAAGTCCGACTTCGTGACAGATGAATCCCATGGCCGTGGTAAGGGACGCTTCCTCCAACACGAAGCTGAGCCGCTGGCGAAGCTTGGCGTCGGCCTTTCGTTCCGCGTCGCCGCGTGACGGTGCTGATTGCTCCGCAGTATGCGGCGAAATGTCTTGAGCCACAGCATGCTGGGGGGACCAACCCAAACGTCCTGGCTGCCAACATGCCAACGCCAACACGAGGATTCCGGCCACAGCCACGACAGTTCCAGGTTTCATGCGCATCATCCGCCTCCTTTAGCCACGTGAGATACCAATCGCAGATGATCAATCTATAGGCCGCCCATCCCCTGGGGGCAATGATTTTGCATCGGCCGAATTGTGACTTTCGCCATGATGCTTGCTGACGCCTGGAAATCCGCCGTCGGATATCGGCAGCGACGGAAGCCGGATATCCGACCGCGCATGGGCTCAGCCATCCAGCAGACCCGCCGTTCTCATGACGGCCTCCAATTCGGCGACCGCTGCTGGCGGCATCGGCCGGGTCGGCGAGCGGGGTTGGGTACCGTCAAAACCCAGCAGGTTGAGTGCCGCTTTGACGCCGCTGGCCAGGTAGGGCAACATGATGGCATCGATCCGCTGCACGGATGCCTGCAGGGATCGCGCTTCATCGAAGCGGTTGTCGATGCCTAGCGTCAGGAGTTCGCGAAGGGCTGCCGGCCAGATATTGGCGAATGCGGTTGTCGTACCGTTACAACCGATCATGGCACCCTGCAAGATAATGCTCCCGTTGCAAATCCAAAACCGGCGGTCAGCGGGGACGTGCCAGCGTACACGCGACTCGAAACGTACGTCGTGATCGGTCACGTAACCGAATACATTGTCCATTGCTGCCACGCGTCCAATCACCTCGGGCGACGCTGCAGGCGGACCGGCAAGTCCAAATCGTTCCGGAATCGACTGGTGCATCAGCAGGACGGGGACAGGGCAGCGAGGCAAAACCTGTTCGAAGTAGTCGACAATTGTCGCTTCGGACCTGGGCAGACGGACGCGGACCAATTCGGCGCCGACGCCGGCGAACGCCTCGGCGCGCCGGAGCGTTTCAGTCACCGAAGGGCAATCGATTCCGCCCATCAGGCACCGTTTGCCCTGCAGTGTATCGGACACCGTCCGCGCAACTGCCAACTTCTCGTCTTCGCTGAGAAACCCTTCCTCTCCCGTCGCCGATCCCACCAGGAAACAATCCAGCGGCAACTTCAGCCAGCGTTCAACATTCCGCGCGACCGCGTTATGGTCAACACGGTCTGCGGCATCAAAGGGCGTGACCATCGGGACGTTGATGATGGGGTCCGTGTTAGGAATTGGCATCGGGCGGGGCCATCCAGGTTGAGAGGTGTCGGTGGCAAAGGATATTCGATCGGTGTGGCGGCTTCGCTCCGCACCGCAGCCACAGAAACCTCCTGTACCGCTTCACGCCGCGAAGCACTCGCTGCCAACATACAAGGCAGAACGCAGGTGCACAATTTCAACACGCGGCAACGGGGTGGCTCAGTGGTAGCCGTCGGCAGGAAAACTTCAGCACAGGCAATCGTGGTTGCGTTGCCTGGACAACGCCGGATTTTGTCTGCCGGCAGGCAAACGATTTGTCACCCAGGAGCATGGCGAAGTTGTGACACGGCGGCCAGAGTCGTATCATCAACGGGTCGGACCACCAGGCCATCGAACACAGAGAGTCGAACCATCCAATGATTCGTATCACAAGCCACGCTTTTGTCGCAACCCTGATCGGCGTAATCTTCACATCTCAGGCAGCTCTTGCCGAAGACTGGCCCACATGGCGGTTTGATGGTGGCCGGAGCGCTACGACACCCGAGCGATTGGCGACTGAATTGCAGCTGAAATGGTCGATTCAGCTGTCTCCTCCACGGCTTGCATGGCCGGAAGACACGCGGCTCTATTTCGATGCCTCGTTGGAACCGATCGTCGTTGCCAAGACCATGTACGTGGCGTCCAGTCACAATGATTCAGTCACTGCCGTCGATACCGATAGCGGGCAGCGGCGGTGGCGATTTTTCGCGGATGCGCCGGTGCGATTCGCCCCGGTGGTCGCTAACGACCTTGTTTACTTTGGTGCCGACGACGGCTACTTCTATTGCCTGCATGCCGGAGATGGCACCGTCGCCTGGAAGTTGCGCGCCGCCCCGTCTGATCGGCACGTCATCGGCAACGAGCGGTTTACATCCGCGTGGCCGCTCCGGGGCGGACCAGTCCTGGTTGGCAGCGAGATCTACTTTACCGCCGGCATCTGGCCCTTCGAGGGAACGCAGTTGCTGGCCATTAAAGCTGGCGTCGATCAGCCACAACCGCGGGCGGTCATGCTGCCGGATAAGGTCACGCCGCAAGGCTACCTGGCGGCAAGTAACGGCCAGGTTTACATCCCGTCCGGCCGCGACAAGGCGGCTGGCTTTAACATCGACACGGGGAAATTTCAAAGCCTCAACTATCAATCTCGTGGCAAGACAGACTACCACGTCACGGCCGAAGGTGATTTTCTGCTTCACGGTGATCGGATCTACGACGTGCCGGCGAAGAAGCTGTTACCGAACGCCGCCCATCGGCCAATCTCAACGCGGAAGGCAATCGTTGGCACGTGGCAGGGCAACGTGGTGGCATACGATATGGTCACCCCGCAGCTTGTCGAAAAGAAAGACCGCAAGGGTAACGTCAATCACGACAAGGTCTTGAAGCCGCTATGGAGCTTGCCGGTAAAAACCATCGCGGCGGCCACGAAGCAATCAGAGGGCACGCCAATTTCGCTTGAACTACAGGCGGATAGAAAGCTCTACGGAATTCAGGGCACGTCGGTCTTTGCAATCGACGTTCACGCCGCGGCAGGTCCGCGCGTTACGTGGACCGCTGAGATCGAAGGAATTCCCACTCGATTAATCGCAGCCGACGAGAAGTTGTTTGTTGCCACACGCGGAGGGAAGGTGCATTGCTTTGGAGCCGGAGCTGGCACGCCAAAGGTCGCCAGCACCGCGCTTGCCTCGTTACCACGGGCTCCTCAATGGGCGGACCAGGTGACGCGTTGGCTGAGCCACAGCGCTGACCCGGGCGGGTACTGTCTGGTCGTGGGGAAGTGCGACAACGGCTGCCTCGACGAACTCCTGCGTGAGTCCGCCATGCATCTGCTAGTCGTCGCCCCAGATTCAGCGTGGATCGATGCGACCCGCCAACG
>JAUIHJ010000251.1 GCA_030432015.1 bacterium | reverse complement strand
GCGAAGGTTGCTCCATTGACGATCGCCACGTGTCGGACCCTATTTATCATACGTTCATGAAAGCTGCCAACTCGGGCCGATTCATCGCAGCGAACCATGATTCGGCAGCCGGTCAAAAGGAGAGTCATTGATGCGTCGCCACGCCCTCGGACTATTAATGTTGACTGCCGCGGGAATGCTAATCCTGCTGGCCACACAGATTCGCTCGCAGTCACCGGAACGTGACCGTTCGGGCCCGCGCACGCCCGAGCGTGACGGCAGGCAACGTGGCGGCTTCGTCCCCCCGCCCCCACCGCTCCTTGCCGCGCTGGATACCAACGCGGATGGCGAAATCTCCGCGGAGGAACTGAAGCGCGCCGCAACGACCCTGAAGACGCTCGACAAGAATGACGACGGCCAGATCACGACAGCGGAGTTGGTCCCCGACTTTGGCCGGGGCGGTTTTCCGTTCCCTGGCGGTGGACCTCCGGGTGGTGGGCGAAGTGGTCCCGGCGGCGGCCGCGGAGGATTCGGGTTCTTCGGCGGCGGCGACGCGGCCACCGCACGCGTGGCACCTGAAAAATTGAATTTTGAAGATGGCGTCGCGACAATCCCCGATCATGCCACGTACCAGAAGCTTTCTTACAAAGGTGAGGAGGTCATGATCGACACGTTTCTGGTGGGCCTCGAATTTGTCAAGTTTACGTTGGATCGAGCCAATTCGGACGAACAACAACTGTACTTCATCAATACCAATACCCACCGAGCCCACATGATGTTTGGCCGGGTCGCCGGGCTGCCGCGCGGCCGCGGCGACGAGCAAATGAAAGGCGTGCTGGTCTATCGCCCGATGCTCACCTCACCCAGCGGCAAACCCGGGTTGTTCACGTTCGAATTCGAGCCATTTGACGCCTACACCTTCAAGATGGTGAAGATCTGCCGCGATGCCTTGGTGGCCAAAATGCCGATCCTCGACGGACGTGTCGGTTACTACCCGCGTGGTACTGGAGCGCTCGCACAATGCGAAGCGGACCAGGATCTGTACGCGAATTCAGAAATCCCGATCTATCGCGATGCGGATCTCACCGCGGCCGACGTCGCTTACCTGCCCTTGAACCCGGGGAGCACCTACGGTCGTCTGCGTCTGATGGAACTCGACCAACGCCCCGCACCGCGCGACGTCGTGCTGTATCGGTCATTGCCCAACGAAATGCCGCGCGTCGCAGGGATTATTACGGCGGTGAGGCAAACGCCACTGTCCCATGTGAACCTGCGGGCTGTGCAGGACAAAGTCCCCAATGCATTCGTCGCCGGCGCGGTCGAAGACGAGTCGATCGCGCCGCTGATCGGCAAGTATGTCGCGTATCGCGTCACACTCGACGGATTTTCGATTCGCGAAGCGACGGCGGACGAAGTCGATGCACACTTCGCCAAGCAGCGTCCGGCCGAGCCACAGGCTCCCGTCCGCGACCTCTCCGTCACGCAGATTCGCCGGCTCGACAAGATCACCTTCGACGATTCGGCGAGTGTTGGCGTGAAGGCGGCGAATCTCGCGGCGCTGCGCGGATTCGGCTTCCCAGATGGAACCGCGCCCGATGGCTTCGCGGTCCCCTTCTACTTTTACGACCAATTCATGCAGCACAACGGCTTCTATGAGTACGTCGCGACGCTGCTGAAGAACCCCGAATTTCAGCAAGATCGCGACGTTCAAGAAACGCAGCTCAAGCAGCTCCGCTCGCTAATCAAGAAGGGGAAGATGCCGGCCGCGCTGGCGAGCGAACTTGATGCGCTGCACAAAACCTTTCCCGCCGGTATTTCTGTCCGGTGCCGTAGCAGCACGAATAACGAAGACCTCCCCAGCTTCAGCGGCGCCGGATTGTATGACTCCTACACGCATCGTCCGGACGAAGGTCACCTTGCCAAATCGATCCAGCAGGTTTACGCCAGCCTGTGGAATTTCCGCGCCTTCGAGGAGCGAGAATTCTACCGAGTCGATCATTTCTCTACCGCCATGGGTGTGCTCGTGCACCCGAATTTCAAAGACGAACTGGCCAACGGTGTGGCCGTCACCGACGATATCCTCTACCAGTCCGAAGGCAACTATTATCTCAACACGCAAGTTGGCGAGGACCTCGTTACCAATCCCGATGGCGCATCGATCCCGGAAGAAACCTTGCTGGACTGGTGGGATATCAGCAAAGATCAAGTGGTGCAGAGATCGAATCGGGCCACCGATCGCGATTCGCTCCTCTCAGTCATGCAGCTCGACCAGTTGCGTAAGCATCTCGGCACCATTCACGCGAAGTTCGCGGGCCTCTACGGCAAGACGCTCGACGACGAGACCTTCGCGATGGAAATCGAATTCAAAATCACGAAGGCAGGCAAACTGGTGATCAAACAAGCGCGTCCATGGGTCTACGCGCCGGCGAGTGAATGAGCCAGCGGCAACAGCTGGCAGCACGCGCGGTGCGTCAATCGCCCACCATCGTTGCTCCCGGCGACCAACATCCAAGCAGCACCCTAGGGAAGAGTAGAACCATGCACAAAATCGCCCTCGGCATAACCACTGTCCTTGCACTCGCCCTGTTGGCCGTGGCGCAGCCTCCTGGCGGACCACCCGGACGTCCAGGCGGTCCGCCGCGAGGATTTCCGGGTGATTTCCCGGCGCCGCCGGGCTTTCACCTCATGACCGCGCTCGACACCGACCGTGACGGAAAAATCTCGACCCCGGAGATTGAAAGGGCAGTCGCCGCCTTGCAGAAGCTCGACAAGAACTCCGACGGAAAGCTGTCAGCCGAGGAGATCGGTTGGCCGCCGGCGGGCGGATTGGGCGGCGGCCGAGGGCCCGGTGGCTTTCCTGGCTTTGGTGGTCCTGGAGGCCTCGGCAATCCTCGGCCACAACGTCCGGACGCAGATGGCGCGCGCCCGGATTCCTCCAGCGGACCGCGGACACGCGATCCTGCGGCGAGCGGTAAGTCAGAAAAGACGCGTTTCTTTTCGTTCAAACAGATCCAGAGCCTTGATCGCAACAACGATGGAAAGATCGTCCAGGACGAGATTCCGAAAGGGTTGCAAGAGCGGATTTTGGCTCGCCTCGACACCAGCAATGACGGTCTCATTGACGAGGACGAATTGGCGATCTTCCGCAAACAGTCCGCACAGCCAAAGAGCAAATAGCCAGACATGGGATCGACTGAGGCTCGTCAACCCAGCCGCCGGCGGGCCGAAATCCGCGGCCTGATTCGGATCGCAAATACCGTCACCGGGCTCGCCGCGATGGTCACACTGATCGCGTGGGGCGCTCGCTGGAATAGCCTATGCGAGCTTGCGATCAACTGGCCCGTGCAACTCGCCGTCGTGGCCACCCTAACGTGCACAATCCTGACGGTCTCGCGACGCTGGAAGATGGCCCTGTTGGCCGGTGCGGTCGCTGGGATAAATGTCACCTACGTTGCGCCGGTCTTCCTTCCGCGAGAGCACGTTTCGCTCAGCGGGCCCAGCTATCGGGCTGTATCCGCCAATATCCTGACGTCCAATCAAGAGACGCAACGATTTCAGGATTTTGTGCGCAGCACGAATCCGGATTTGGTCGTCGTCTTGGAGATCAACCTGCGGTGGGCGGAGGCGCTGTTGACACTCGACAAACTCTATCCGTATTCGATCATTGAACCGCGCGAAGATAATTTTGGCATCGCGCTGTTGAGTCGGCATCCAATTTCGTCGCACCGCGTCGAACAGCTCGCCGATTCACGCGTGCCGACCATCATCGCGACGATCGACTTGCCAGGGCAGTCGCTGAACGTGATCGGCACGCACCCCGAGCCGCCGATCGGACCGCGGCGGGCTGCGTTTCGCAACGCGCAACTCGACGCGATCGCCGACGTGGTGTCACAAACGACACGACCGGTCATCGTACTGGGCGACCTCAACGCAAGTCCCTATTCGCCTCAGTTTCAAGAGCTCCTCCAACGAAGTGGGCTCCGCGACAGCCGGCAAGGATTCGGCGTACTCGCCAGTTGGCCGAACCGGCCATGGGTCTTGCGGATCCCCATCGACCACGCGCTGCTATCACCAGATCTGACCGTCACGGACCGCTACGTGGGTCCCAATATCGGTTCCGACCATCGCCCGATCGTGGTCGATTTCGCATGCGTCCCCAACTGATCCGAAATCACCGTGGCCACCCGTATCGACGCGCCGTTCTTATACGCGCCGCGCCAACGGGTAACGAAACAGGCTCCGTCCGCGTTTCACCAGAAAGTCGTTGAAAGCCCCTTCGAGCCGTGTTGGTCCGATTTGCCGCGCGGGTTGCGCAGATCCAGCCGGCTGCCGCATGGCGGGAC
Source organism: bacterium (assembly GCA_030432015.1). GTDB lineage: Bacteria > Planctomycetota > Planctomycetia > Pirellulales > Pirellulaceae > ARS98. The sequence goes on along the minus strand of JAUIHJ010000251.1, from coordinate 5,978 downwards.
ATCGAACACCGGCCCACCGGTCGCGGCTGAGATTTTGCCGAAATTGACGGTAGAAATCCGCCGCCGGTGGCCGTTTATCACAAGGCAGGCAGAATTCCCGGTCTCAACCCCTCTATCAGGCACCGACATGACGAACATGGATTCGCGTGGGATCACCGATTCAGGCGTTTTTCGGCTGCTCGTCGAGCCCGACGACACGGCACCGGCGCCACTTTCTCCGCGTACGACGCGGTGCTCTCGCTGCACCCAGGAGATCGCGTCGACCGCGTCAATTTGCCCCCATTGCCAGCTTTACGTCCGCGTGTCGGCACACACTTGGCGCGCGGCACTCCAAGACGCGATTCGGTTCGTCAAGTCCCAGCGGCGGATCTGGTAGCTTGATCGCAGCCTTGATTCTACGCTTCACTCGGCCGGCCATTGCGTGACCTGGTCGGCAGCCTGGTGCAGGACACGGTCGATGGAGCGGCCCAAATGACTCGAATTTGGGCTCACGCGAGTGTTCAGCAGAGCGACGAAGTTCTTACCGTCGTGCCGCCGGATCAGAATGGCTGCGGTGCCGTTGAGTGAACCGGTGTGCCAATGGTTGACCTTGCCGCCGCGTACGATCCGGTTCGACCATCCCAGCGAATAAAAGCGATCCTTTTTTGAACCATCCGGCTCGTACCCTGCCGCGCCCGGTGGCCTGCCGTACATCAAGTCGATGCTCGCTTTGGAGAGAATAGGACAATTCTCCGGATCGTCAAACGCTGCGGCGAAGCGTCCGAGATCCTCCGCCGTCGCCAGCCAGCCGCCATGAGAATCCATTGCCTCCAAATACCAGGCGCCGTAAGGCCAAGCCACCGACTGGCCGAGATCCTCTTGAAAGACCGAGCTGCCTGTGCCCGGTTGGTAATAACGAACTTCGTGGTCAGCGCGGTCCGCCAAACGTGTCGCGCCAATCTTCATGGTCGTCACGCCGATCGGTGCCAGCACATGCTGCTTGACATACGCTTCGTATGGCTGCCCGGTGAGTTTTTCAATAACGCGGCCGAGCAAACAATAGCCGAAGTTCGAATACGCAAACCGCTCGCCAGGATCAAAATCAAGCCGCTGAGAGATCATCGCTTGGATAACGGCCGACGGGCCGGCTGGCGCATCGATGCCAACCTGCTTGGCAAACCGAACCGACTGGAACATCGCATCGAAGGATTGATCACGATCCCACCCACCGCGATGCTCGAGCAAGTGGCGAACGGTGATCTCGCGCAGGCGAACGTCGAACCGCTTGCCGGCCGACTCGATCGTGTCTTGGTAATCGAGCACGTCGAACACGTTGTCTTCGAGCGTCAACTTACCCTGCTCGACAAGTTGCAATACCGCCACCGCGGTAAGCGGCTTCGAGATGCTGGCGATGCGGAACAGGCTCGTGGGCTGCACCTTTTCGCGCGTGGCAAGATCCGCATATCCATATCCTCGCGCCAACACGACGCGTCCGCCGTCGGTGACCGCGACGGACACGCCGGGGACCCGATGTTCCTTCATGAAGTCTCGCATCATGCGATCGTAGCTGGCCAGTCGCGGATCCACCTTGCCGGCCGAGACATTGTACGGCGCGTTTGTTTCGCGCCACCCCGGGCCGCGCAACACGCGGCCAGGCCGTGCTCCCGTAAATTTTCCATCCTGCAGCACAGCCTGCCCATTGACGATGACATGCTTCATCCCGGTCGATCGTGCATCGGGATGGGCGAAGTCGGCATGATCCGCCAGCGTTTCGTAGTCAAAGATTATCACGTCGGCGGCCAGCCCGACCGCAATCCGGCCGCGATCGTAGGCCAACACATCGTTGGCCGCCGCGGCGCTGGCTTGGGCAACGGCCCGCTCCAGCGTGATCGCGCCCAGGTCACGCACGTAACGGGAAAGCAACCGTGGAAACGAGCCGAACGCTCGGGGATGCGACGCGGACCGACTGCCGCCTGCTGGTCCAACATCCGTGCAAAACGAGACAAAGTTCTCCTGCATCGCTAACACTTTATTCGCATCGGTCATCGTCTCTGGAAGCGCAAACGCGCCGGCACGGACGAGATTGAAGAACGTCTCCCAGGGATCTTCATTCAATGCCTGGGCCATCGCGGCGACCGACTGGCCGTCCAGCGGTGCGTACCGGACATCGTTGCTGCGGCCGATGACGATGCGGTCCCACCGTTTGCCGGCGTGGCGATACCAGTTCTCCCACCCGTCGCCTGTTTCGATCTCCTGTCGAATCTCCGCCCGCACATCTTCGTCGTCGAGTCGCGTCAGGAGCGCAGCGCGCCCGGCTGCGAAATGTCTCGGGTGAATGAGGGCGGCGATCCCCAGGCCGTTGTTGACATACGGGTAGATATCGGCCGTGACTTGCTGGCCACCAGCACGCGCCGCTTTGATCTTCGCGAGAGCCAACTGCATTTTGCCCCAGTTTTGCTGACCAGCCGCCTTCAAGTGAAAAATATGCACCGGTGCATTGCCGGTGTGACCGATGTCAAGCGCCTCGTCGATCGCCTCTAAGAGCTGGTCGCCTTCGTTTCGCATGTGCGTATAGTATCGACCACCGAATTCGCCGGCGACTTCCACCAGCGCCGCGATCTCCTGCGCTGGCGCGTACACCGCCGGTGGATAGATCAACGCGGTGGAAACGCCAATCGCTCCCGCTTCCATCGCCTCGCGGACCAGCGCTTTCATTTGGACGAGTTCATCGTCGCTGGGGCGGCGGTCCACATCGCCTAGCACGATCCGCCGCACTTGGGTGTGCCCGACGGTCTGGACAACATTGACTGGCAAGCCCTTCGACTCCAGCAACGCGAAATACTCGGCCATGGTCGTCCACCCCTGACGCTCGCCTTGGCCAGCACCCAACGGTGCGGCCGACGCCCCCTCCCCGGCGTTGATCGTTGTGATGCCCTGGGTCAGCAGATTGATCGCCGTCTGCGGGTCTTCCACCATCGGCGTGGCCGTCTGCCCCATCATGTCGATAAAGCCGGGTGCCACAACCAGCCCAGCCGCGTCAATCACAAGGTCGCCATCGACGTCCTCCAGACGCCCGATGCGGACGATCTTACCGTCGTCAATCCCCACGTCCGCGACGTACCACGGGGCACCGGTTCCATCCACAACGCGACCGCCCCGAATCAGAATGTCAACTTTCGTCTCGGCCGCCGGCAAGACCACGGCCGCGGCCAAGAAGTACGCCACGGCCACGCACCGCAGGTAAAGATTCCGTTGCATCATCAACTCGTGCTCCCTGAAGTGTGATCAAAATATGAGTGTGAGCGTTATCTGCCCGCGTCATTCACTCGACGAATCGGCGCGGTCATTATTCAGTATCTCCAGCCGCAAGTTGCGAAAGCGAACTTCGGTCGGCCCGCCGCTGTGCAACTGAAACGCGATGATGCCGCGTTCTGCGCCGAGCGGATCTTCCAAATCGACACACGGTTTCCCGTTGATGAAGGTCCGAATGTGATGGCCTTCGGCAATGACTTCGTACGTATTCCAGTCACCCAGCTTGACGTGTGATTCGCCTGACTTGTCCCATAACAGCGCGCGGCCGTGCTCTTCATAGAGCTTGCCCCACCAGCCTTCGCCAATATCCGCTTGATAGCCCGACACCTCGCCGGCATGCGACTGGCTGCGAAACTGGATCCCGCTGTTGCCCTGGTTGTCGACCAGTTTCACCTCGAGAGTCAACCGAAAGTCCGCCGCCGCCAGGTCGCTGACAATCCATTCGTTCCGTCGCAACCCGGTGGTCCGGCCGACAAGTTCACCACGCTCGACCGACCACAGTCCCTCGCGTCCGGACCAGCCGGCAAGGTCTTGCCCGTTGAAGAGTGTCGCCGTGTTTCCCGCGGTCGCCAGCATCGGCGTCTGCTGTTGACTTTGAAGATAGGCAATGAGCGAACGAATCCGATGCGGATCGAATTGCTTGAGTTGGTCGTCCGGCATCATCGACTTGTCACTGATAATTCGCTCGTCAATCTCATCCTTGGGAATCACGACAATGGAGTCCGGAGTCTGAAGCGTGACGGACTTGCGGTCTTCAGCCTTGATCAGTCCGGACACCACGCGCCCGTCGTCGGTGGCGATCACCGTCGGGCGATACTCCTTCGCCATGACCGCGCTGGGATCAACCACATTGCTGAGCAGATATTCGAGGTTGCCGCGGTTTGAACCGGTCAGATCCGGTCCCACCTTGTTCCCCACTCCGAACAGGATGTGGCATTTCATACATGTTTCGGCAAACACGGCTCGCCCCAGTTCGACATCGGGGGCGGGCCGTTCCGCCGCGGCAACCAACGCTTTCAGTTCGGCAATCATGGCCAGTTTATCGGCCGCGGACTCACGGGCCGTTCCCCAGACTTTCGCCAGCAATCGGTCAACCTCAGGGTGCTTCAAGAACTGGAGCTGACGAACGAGATCGGCGGTCAGGTCCGTACCCGCGACCCGACCGTCACCAACCGCGTTGAGCAACGCGATGCCGGTCGTGGCACGGGCGCATAGCGTTGCCAGGGCCAGCCGTCTTTGATTCGGCGTCAAACTCGAATACGCGGCGAGCAGGCGGGGCGCAATGCCAGCGTCGTCATATTGCGCAAGACCTTTGATGGCGGCGTCGCGAAGTGACGCTGCTGACCGTTTCGGCGATGCGATCAGCAGCGTCAGCAGTGTTGGGACCAGGTTCGCATCGTTGGCGTCAAGTAACGCTTGCAGCGCGACCAGGCGTGCAGCCGTCCTGGCATCCGGGTTAGCCACTTGCGAACGCATCGCCTCCATGGCCGCACCATCGCCGAAGGTGACGCCCAGCGCACTGGCCTGCAACCGCACTTCGTCGACTTCGCTCTGCAACAAGGCCTGGGAGACGTTGGCCCAGCCAGTCGGCGCCGCGACGCGGCGCTGCCCCCGGAGCGCTGCACGAATGGCTCGCAGAAAGGTCAATTGCAGCTTCGCATCACGCGCCTCGCCCAGCCCCTGGACCAACGCCAGCAGTGACGATTCGGTATCGGAACTGCCGATTCGGCGCAACATCAAGTCACGCACGAGCGGAATGGACTCCCCGGCGGACATCGCCCAGGCGATCGCTGCGGCCGTATCGACTGCGGCCAGCGGCTCGGCAGCGTACCAATAAAGCAAAGGCAGGTTATGGTCGGTCGCGTCCTCCGCATGACCAGCCAGCGCCATCAGGAGCGGCAATCGACGCTCGGGGGCAATCCGCTGAGCGGCCGACGCCAGGTACAGCCGCACCACGGGCGACACGTCCTCACGCGCCATGGTGGTGAATTGTTCGAGCCGCGATTCGGTGACCAGGCTGCCGGTCTGCTCCATCAACAGTTGAATGACCCAACCACGTACATACGGGCTCACATCGTCGAGCATGCGGCGCGCCGTTTCGGCATCGAGATTGCGGGTGGCGTGCAGGACCCAGGCCGCCCGCAAACGCCGTGTATCGTCCTCGTGGCTGGTCACAACGTCCTTCAGCATCTTCACCGCCGCGGCATCAATGGTGCGACTTTCAGACGCACGCGCCGCCGCACGCTCCTGCAACAGGCGGCGGCTGTGGCGCACATACCAATCATTGGGATGAAGGACGTGGGCGGCCAGTTGCACGTCTGACTGTTCTGCGAGGTCCACTCGATCGGCCGGGCGTTTCGTCGCGCCGTAGCTGATCTTGTAGATCCGCCCATTGCTCCGATCGTGGACGCTGGATTCGCGGCGATGGCAGGCCTGCATGTCGTACCAGTCGATCATCCAGGCGTTACCATCGGGACCGTAGCGAATATTCAGAATTTGCGACGCCTGGTCCCTGGTGAGCAGAAAATCGGGTCCGTGACTGCCGACGTACCCGGATCCGCTCGGCTTGAGCATGTCCATATTCAATCGCTGGCCATGGATGTTGTTCATGAACAACTGATTACGGTACTTCTGCGGCCAGCGGTCGCCCAGGTAGATCATCGCACCGGCGTGCGCGTGGACGCCAC
>JAUIHJ010000250.1 GCA_030432015.1 bacterium | reverse complement strand
CTGCCGACAAGGATGTGCCAGTCGAACAATCGCTCGAGATGGCCGACATGCTAGAGCGACACGGCGTGGCCCACGAAGTAATTACGATCGACGGTGGCGGCCATAGCCTCTGGGGTGGCGACCGCGCACTGATCGAACAGGCTTTTCAGCGGTCGACCGAGTTCATTCGCGAGCAGCTTAACACGCCCGCGGCGTCTCCCTAAATGACCGCGTGCAATTCGGCGACAATCCGGGAACGGCTCGTTTTTCGCCGCCCACTGGATTCAACTGCGGAACAACGGCCTGCCCCGCTGACGTGGTGTGCGCTGCTGAATCGCGCTCGGCCATTGAGGCTCTGCCATTGCAATCAGCGCTATTTCGCAACTTCTTCGTTGGGCACCGCCTCGAGCAGCCGGTCGGCCAGCCGGTCAGAGATCCGAGATGCCTTGGCGTTTTCGCTGTTGGCCAGGACCACGATCATGTAACCGGATGCCGGATAGTAGGTGAGATCGGCACGAAATCCATTGATTCCACCGCCATGGCGGATCACCTGGCGGTTTCCGCGCCGCCGCAAACCGACACCAAGACCATAGTCGATTGATGTGCCGTCGTTGAGCTGGCCACGGCGATTCATCTGCTGTGATGACTCTGCCGATAACAGGCGATTCGCGGCCAGCGCTTGCTGCCACCGCAACAGATCGCCGACCGTCGCGGCGAGGTTGCCGGCGCCTATGGTTTGCTTCAAGTTGATGTAGGCGGCATTCCGAACGACACCACTCCAGCGCGTGTAGCCGTCAGCCCGCTGTGGAATCACCTGACTGTGTGAATCGCAGTAGGTATGCTCGAGATGGAGGGTGTCAAATACGCGCTCCTGCAGAAACTTTGGAAAGTATTCGCCCGACACTTTCTCGACGACGACGGCCAACAGAAAGTAGCCCGAATTGCAGTAACTGTGCTTTTCGCCCGGTTCAAATTCAAGCGGCAGATGTTGAAACCGATCAATCACATCTTCCTGCGAAACATAGTCTGGCTGCTCGACACGATAGTTTGGCAAACCCGTAAAGCTCTTGATTCCCGAAGTGTGTTCGAGCAGATGCCGAATCGTGACCTGCGCTGCGTGCTGAGGGTAGTCCGGCAGATACGTGCTCAATGGGTCGTCGAGCGTGAGCTTGCCTTCCTCGACCAACAGCAAGATTGCGGCAGCGGTAAATTGCTTGGTAATCGAACCGATGCGGTAAACCGTCTCGGCCGTCGCCGGGACATTCAATTCCACATTGGCCAGTCCAAAACCTTGCATCTCCAGAATCGCATCGCCACGCGCGACGCCGATACTGAGGCCGACCACTTGATCTTGCTCGACCGCCCGCCTCCCGACCGAAGCCACGATCTCCGCGACGTCCACCCGTTCGTCACCACGTGCGCGCGGTTGCGGGCCGGCCAGCAGGAGCAGGATTGCCAGCAAGATGGCCGCAAGGGATCGTCTCCGTGGGTCCATGATCTGAGTTCCTCAATGGTGGCGCAGTCAAACAAAGCGAATCTTAGGATTGCCTGTGCGGTTTGCCAATGATATTTGAGGAATTTAGGCTTGTTGCGCCCGTCGTAGCCCGCTGCGAATACCTTGAATTTTGCGATCTTGCGACCGGCATTGGCTCTGGCGACGCGTCAGTTTTGAGGTTTTGAAGTTGCGCGATTCAAGTTCCTTCTCCCCCCAATTCAACGAGCCATCGCCCTTGCGTACTGATTCCACTTTGCCCAGTTGAACTTGGGGAAGAAGGTTAGGATGAGCCGGCCGCGCGCAATCCCCCTCACCTCAGCTAAGAAACCGAAAGGCTCTGTCCAGAATCCGTGAATGGACAATTCTTTCAGGATTATGCATAATACAGGTCCTGCCGAAGATTGCGGCGTCGATTGCCGTCCTGTCCTGATCGCAATGGCACCGTCGACTGTCCGCTGGCGCCGCGAAGCGAACGTTCAGAGTTGATCGACGTGTGGCCAGTGCACATTGGTTCGCTCGGCGGACACGCCCAACATCAACTCTCTGAAACCATCTCACGGAAGGAAGAGTCTTGTGACCAAGACGCTGCAACCTTCTGCCACAGCGAGCGAACGTTCAAATCCGCCCAGCGACTCATTGGCGCTGTCCGGCGGGCGCACCACGAATTGCAACCATGGCCAACGGCGACAAATGGTGGCCGAGCTGCTCCTGGCTGAAATTTTTCAGGGCACGTTGCAGGCGGGGCGGCACTTGGTCATCAAGGAACTCTCCGAACGTTTTCAAGTTAGCTCGACGCCCATCCGTGAAGCACTCGTGCAATTGGAAGGTGTCGGGATCATTGACTTCGTCCCCAATTCCGGAGCCGTCGTCCGTCACGTCAAGACGGCGGATGTCAAGGAAGTCTGTCAGGTGCGACGGGCACTGGAATGCGAGGCGACCCGGAGCGCGTGCGGTCGGATTGACCTGGCCGAATTGCACGACCTGGCTGCAGCTTTTCGCAGAATCAAGTCCACCAAACGGCGACATGCCACCTTCGTGAATAAAGCGCGTCAGTTGGACAGCCGCCTGCACGATGTGATCGCCGAATCGTGCGGCAATCGATTTCTTGCCAAGGAGATCGGACGGCTAAAGTTGTTGTTCCGGGCCTTTCGTGACGCCTCTTGGGAACGGAGGCTCGCTGACAATGACTGCTACCGTTTCACCGAGGAAGCGGACGAGCACCTCGCCATTGTCGAAGCCTTGATCGACGGAGACGTAAAGCTGGCTTCTCGTGCCATGTCTCGCCATATCCGTGCCGGCGTGAAGTATTGGAGTCGAGGCCTGCCAAGCTAACGTCAACATTTCATGCGGATTGCAATGCGACTTGCGTTGACTCCGCTTCCACGAGCCATTCAGGAACGACATCGTACGTAAGGAATGCCTGTCATGCGACGCAACCGCCTGCATCACGCCTGTTCGAGACACCGAGGGACGCTAACCTTGATCGCGTTATTGGCGTGCGTCACCGCAGCGCCTTCTTGGGCCGAGGAGCCGCTCGAATACAATCGCGACATTCGGTCGATCCTGGCCGACAATTGCTTTGCCTGTCACGGTGCCGATAGTGCGGCCCGGAAGGCAGACCTGCGCATCGATCAACGCGGCGCGGCGATCGAATTCGGCGCAATTACACCGGGGAAGCCGGACGAGAGCGAGTTGCTTGCCCGCATTCTGTCCGACGACCCGGAACTCGTCATGCCGCCGCCGGAAACCAAGAAGTCGCTGACGGCGGTGCAGAAGGAAAAACTCCAACGGTGGATCGCCGAAGGTGCCGAATATCAACAGCACTGGTCATTTATCGCGCCGCACAAGGCCACTCCTCCCCAGGTCCGCAACGAGGCCTGGGTCAAGAACACGATTGATCGCTTCGTGCTGGCGCGGCTGGAAAAAAACGGCCTGGCACCAGCGCCCGAAGCAGACGCTCGCACGCTGTTTCGCCGGCTCCACCTGGACATCACCGGTCTACCGCCCCAACCCGAAGACGCGACGGCGTTTGAACGCGACTATGCCCGGCAGCATGACGCGGTTCTGATCGAGTGGATCGAACGGCTGATGAAGTCCACCGCGTGGGGAGAGCACCGCGCCCGCTACTGGCTCGACGCGGCGCGCTACGGCGACACGCATGGGCTGCACTTTGATAATTATCGCGAGATGTGGCCGTATCGCGACTGGGTTATACGGGCGTTCAATAAGAACCAGCCGTTCGATCAATTTACACTCGAGCAAATCGCCGGCGACCTGCTTCCCGATCCACAAGTCGATCAGCTCATCGCCACAGGCTTCCAACGTTGCAACATCACGACCAACGAAGGCGGCACGATCGACGAGGAGAATCTGGCGAACTATGCCGCAGATCGAGTGCAGACGCTCGGCTGGGTCTATCTTGGCCTGACCACCAACTGCAGCCAGTGTCATGACCACAAATTCGATCCCTTCACCATGAAGGATTATTACTCGCTGGCGGCCTTCTTTCGCAACACGACGCAGGGCGCCAAAGACGGCAACGTCAAGGACGGACGTGGCCCTGCGATCACCGTCCCATCAATTGAAGATCGTCCACGCTGGCAGGCCTTGCCCGGCGAAATCGCGGCCGCCACGGAAAAACGCGACCAGCGTAGGAACACGGCACGCGCCGATTTCGACACCTGGCTCGCAGATGCGGATGTCGATGCCCTGAGCACGCACCTGCCAACAACGGACCTCGTCGCGCATGTTCCACTTAATGAAGGTGCGGGCAACGCAGCCACAAACCTTTGTGGCAGTCCAGAGATGTTCAAGGCAACCGGTGATGTTGCTTGGACGGCCGAGGGAAAACTTGGACCAGCACCGGTGATGAAGTTGGGTGGGACTTTCGATCTTGGTGGACTGGGGGATTTCGAACGCGATCAACCGTTTAGCTATGGCGCGTGGATCAAAGCCGGACGAAACGGCGTCTTTGGCGGCATTATCGCTCGGATGGACGAGAAGGCCGGGTATCGCGGATGGGACCTGTGGCAAAACGATCGTGCATTGTCGGTGCACGTCATTGACGCCTGGCCCGATAACGGCATGAAGGTCACCACGTCCCGTTCGGTGGTCCAGCCCGGCCAATGGCAACACGTGTTCGTTACCTATGACGGATCCGGTACGCCGCAGGGCATCAAGCTCTTTGTCGACGGCAAAGAAGAGAAGCTCACGGTCGAGAAGAACACCCTCAAGCCCGATTCCACGATTCGTACCACGACACCATTGCGGATTGGTCAGCGGAGCCATACGCAGGTCTTTGATGGCGGCGCGATCCAGGGTGTGCGAGTCTACAGTCGTCAGTTGAATTCTGTGGATGTCAAAGCGATCGCCGATCTCGCGCCGCTGCGAACCATTCTCGCCACCGCCGCGGCGGATCGCACGACCGAGCAGCAAGCCGCGCTCTATGACCACTATCTTGTCACCCGCGACGCGCTTTATCCGTCTCTGGCCAAAGCGGCAACCGACTTGATCCGCGAGCGTGACGCCATCGCCGCACGGAGCCCTGTGACCCACATCCAGCAGGAGCGCCCTGACGCGCAGCCCATGGCACATCTGCTGATGCGAGGCGCGTACGATAAGCCGGGCGAGAAAGTCGCAGCCGCCACGCCGGCCTCGCTGCATCCGCTACCACCCGGCGCACCTGGAAATCGACTGGGGTTGGCTCAGTGGCTGGTCGATCCCGCCAATCCGCTGACGGCCCGCGTGACCGTGAATCGATTCTGGCAGGAACTCTTTGGGCAAGGCATCATCTCCACGCCGGAGGACTTCGGTGTGATGGGTGCGCCGCCCAGCCACCCCGAGCTGCTCGACTGGCTGGCAATCGAATTTCAGGAGAACGGCTGGGATGTGCAGCAACTGTTCAAGCTGATCTTCACAAGTGCAACCTACCGGCAAGCAGCGATCGTAACCGCGGAGAAGCTCGAGAAGGACCGCGACAACCGGTTGCTCTCGCGAGGGCCACGATTTCGCATGGATGCCGAGATGGTGCGTGACCATGCACTGGCCGTCAGCGGTCTCCTTTCGCCAAAAATGTATGGCCCCGGCACAAAGCCCTATCAGCCTGAAGGGATTTGGGACATCGTCGGTCTGCCGGGTGGCGACACGCGCAACTATGTGCAGGATAAAGGCGAAAACCTCTACCGCCGGACGGTCTACACGTTCTGGAAACGGATGGCGCCGCCGCCGGGTCTGGAGGCCTTCAATGCGTCCAGTCGCGAAGTCTGCACGGTGCGTCGCGAACGGACCAACACGCCTCTCCAGGCGCTTGTCACGTTGAATGACCCCCAGTATGTCGAAGCCGCTCGACATCTGGCGCAGCGGGCCCTTGCCGCAAGCCGTGGTGACGACTCACAGGCGGTCGCGCAAATTGCGCAGCGCGTGCTGGGTCGACCGATGAATGCGCGGCAGCAGGCGATCGTGCTGGCGAGTCAGCGTGATTTTCTCGCCTATTACGAATCGAACACGGACGACGCGCGGGCACTGCTCGCGGTGGGCGACAGCAAGGTCGATACGGCGGTGGATGCCGCGACACTGGCCGCCTGGACGATGGTCTGTAATCAGGTCATGAATCTGGATGAAGTACTCAACAAATAGCATCGAGGCAAGACGCCACAGGACTCGATCGTTCGCAAGACGGAGACGCTTGTCCGGTTCGCCCACGTTCGGCGCGCCGGCACCTGCCCAGCCTCCCAGGAAAGGTTCACCATGAACGCAAACGAAGAACCTCATCAACTTCAAACTCGACGGCAGTTTTTCACGCGCGGGAGGAATCTCCTGGGTGGTGCGGCACTCGCTTCGTTGCTTGGCGATACGTTGGCCGGCGCCTCAGAGTCACCCGCGGTCGGTCCCCATTTTGCCCCGACGGCCAAGCGGGTGATCTATCTGCACATGGTTGGTGGTCCGGCGCAGATGGACCTCTTTGACTACAAGCCGGCAATGAAGGACTGGTACGACAAGGATCTGCCGGATTCCGTGCGGATGGGCCAGCGGTTGACCACGATGACAAGCGGGCAGGCGAGATTCCCCATCGCCCCGTCAAAGTACAAATTCAGCCCGGCGGGCGACTGCGGAATGTGGATGAACACCGAGTTGCTACCAAATCTGGCAAAGAAGGCGGACGAAATCTGCTGGATGCGAACGTTGCACACCGAGGCGATTAACCACGAACCGGCAATCGCTGCGATGCAGACAGGCAACCAAGTCACGGGACGCCCGTGTCTGGGTGCATGGGCTTCCTACGGCCTTGGTACGATGAATGAGAACCTGCCAGCCTTCGTCGTCCTGGTTGCGACCCCCAGCAATCGCGAGCAAGAGCAAGCGATTTCCGCGCGCCTTTGGCACAGCGGATACCTGTCTGGCCAGCATGCGGGCGTCTCGTTCCGCAGCAAAGGCGATCCAATTCTCTACATCAACAACCCACCCGGCGTTCCCGACGCAATTCGCAAACGCACGATCGACGGCCTCAATGCGCTCAACGAAATCAGCTACGAGCAACATGGCGATCCAGAGACCCAAACCCGGATCCAGCAGTACGAGATGGCCTTTCGGATGCAGGCGAGCGTTCCTGAATTGACCGACTTAAGTCAGGAGCCTGCCCACGTCTTTGAATTGTATGGCGAAGAAGCCAAGAAGCCGGGCAGTTTCGCCAATACCGCGTTAATGACGAGGCGACTGGCCGAACGTGGCGTGCGATTCATTCAGGTCTACCATAATAATTGGGACCATCACCGCAACGTCGGAGGGCGGATGCCCAGCCAGTGCCAGGACGTCGACCGGCCATGTTACGCACTGCTCGAGGATCTCAAGCGACGCGGACTGCTCGACGATACACTGGTCATCTGGGGCGGCGAGTTCGGACGCACAATCTATTCGCAAGGAAGTCTCTCCCAGACGAATTACGGCCGCGACCATCATCCGCGCTGCTTCAGCATGTGGATGGCTGGCGGCGGTGCCAAGGGGGGGACAATCTACGGCGAAACCGATGATTTCTCCTACAACATTGTGCGCGATCCGGTTCATATTCGCGACTTTCACGCAACGATCCTGCATCTGCTAGGATTCGAACATGAACGGCTCACCTACAAGTTTCAGGGGCTCGACCAAAAACTGACCGGCGTCCTGCCGGCTCGCGTCATCACAAAGCTGCTGGCATAGCGTGGGGGTGCGACTTCGTCGTGACGTCCCAAAGGCCAAACATGACAACGCAACGCGATGCTGGGGGTCGCCGGCGGAATCGCACGCGGCCCTCTCATCGCGATCGGCTTGCAATGCCGTTAGCGCTCGACTCGCTAACCGAAAGGACCAACCATGGGCTGGGAGTATCAAACGCTGCAGTTCGACTTTGACAGCGAGGCATTCATCTCTCAGGGCGGTTTGTTCAACTCACAGAAATTCACTCGCGAATTGAACCGACTTGGTTGGGATGGCTGGGAACTCGTCAGCATCTTTGACACGAATCAGGTTCGAGGCGGAACCAAATATGTCGTCGCCGTACTCAAGCGGCAATTGACGGACGAGCGGAGAATCGCGCTGCAGAATTCCGCCGGTTGAGCTGCGCCATCCTGCAACGGCAACGCAAGTACTTGGCTTAGTATAGAACGGGCCAGGTTAGGCGTTTCGTGTGCGAACGGCAGTCGAGTACGGCAACTGACGGGACGAATGCAATCGATCACGCGGCCGCGGCGAACAATGCTGACCTCAGCAAGCCGCGCAGACCGCGGTTGGGCGAAGCCAACGCCATACATGTTACCCGGCGATTCTTAACGTCGGTGGTTGCTAGGGATGATCAGGTCATTCATCGACACGTAGAATTTTTTCCATCTTCCTCCCCTTGGCCAACTCGTCGACCAGCTTATCCAGATACCTAACCTTTTGAATCAATGGATCCTCCAACTCTTCGACTCGGTAACCACAAATGACGCCCCGAATGAGGTGCGCATTCGGGTTTAGCCGGCATTCCTTGAAGAAGGTCTCAAACGTTACTTCGTCGTCGATCAGGGATTTCAACTTTTTGTCATCGTAGCCAGTCAGCCACTTGATGACCGCATGAAGCTCTTTCTTGGCTCGGCCTTTCTTTTCGACTTTTTCAAGGTAAAGAGGGTAAATTGACGCGAAGGTCATCTTTGCAATGCGCTCGGCTGTGCCGCGAGGTGGCTTTTTCATGGCAATTCAGTGTTCAGTCAGGTGTTGAACAAGTTAGTGATCGGTTCTTTCAACGCTAGCCGGAGAACGTTCAGGATAATGCAGCCGGATTCTGTCGGTTCCTCGCGCAACAAGCCAGCCAGCCCATTGTGGCTCCCGTTCAAGCGTTTGGCACAGGAAACCTTTGCGTAGAAGTTGCGATAATTGTAGTCATTTGCGGAACCCGGCACAGTCGACCTTGCCTGATGTCCTCGCGCGAGCGGAAGTGCATCGCATGCTGACAGCAGTACGGACGAGCCTCGACGGGACCTACATGTGGACCGCCCATTGCTGCGGCTCCCGGCTGAATAAGAAACTCCTCCTCCACTTGCTCGTCGCCGCGACCCATTACTGGCTGTTCGAATTATCCTGGCCCATCAAGATCGCGACTCCCGCGCAGCCGAAGCTGGAGATATCGCGCGCTGAACGAGGGCAAGCCATGACCTTGATCCGGTACGGACCGACGCGACCAGCATGTTGGATTGCGTGGCCGTGGAGCCAGCCACCACAACGTTCCCTCGCACCATCGATCACCTGGTGCACTGGCCGTGCCAGACAACCCATTTGCGACAGGTGTGCGAACGCGTTCTACGCTCTGCCGGAAACCTCCGGTAAGAACCGCGTTCTTACCCGATGCCGGATGCGGTCAATCGCGAAACTCAACCACTTCGAGAACCGCGGTATGCGGGCCCGCACCTACGGTGCTGTGGAGTTTAGGCAAGGAAATCCGCTCGGCGTCCCGATTAGCCCACGATGTGGGCGTCATCACTTGTAGCTTTTGTCAACTTGTTCGCCATTGAACTCCAGGCTTTGAATCGAGTTGTTGCCAACCACCGTTACATTCACTTTCGGTTGACCCTGATCGACAGTCAGCATCTGTTGAATTGAATCAAGTGTGTCGTAAAGTTCGCCGGACGATGGGAAAAGGTGTTTTTGCACGACACCTGTGATCAGGCATTGGTCGTCAATTGAACGAATCCAGAGTAATCCGCCATCGCTTGGCGGGTGGTAGCCATCATTCCATTCCGCTGCGACGGGCTTCATGTTGTGTGGTGTGATTCGGCAGACGAAATCATTTTCCGATCCGTAGCACGCGACTTCGCATTGAACACCATTGATCTTGAAATCATTGGCAATTGTTGCGGACAGTCGATCGAGTTTGTCTGGAATCGCCATTCGGTTCGATCAAGTGGAAGAACGCTTACCATCATCGAGTTGCTGCCCACGATGTGGAGTCAAATTCGGGCCGGATCGGCAACTCCGACGCCTGGTTTCTTAAACGCCCCAGTGTGCAAGGTCGATCTCGAGTTCGTCTGGATAGCCGGGCGCTGGCGTAGCGTGAACAGTGTAGTCACCACACACGCCGGTTTGAAAATCGAGCGAAGTGAACGACCAACTATGCTGTCGGGTTAGCTCGCTGAACACCAATCGGCTGGCCCTGATTGCCGAGAAATTGGTCTTCCAAATCCACCACGCGTCGATCTGAAGATAGCAATCCGTATTGGGGAATGTCAGAGAGTTGAACCGTTCATCTGCAGCGTCCCATGATGAGAAGCTGCAATAATTCACATCGTGTTTCCTGATCCAATCTTTTGGGAACCAAGAGACCACCTGAGCATTCGCAGCGCGTCCGATCTGAAGCACCTCGCCGAGTAGGGTTT
>JAUIHJ010000249.1 GCA_030432015.1 bacterium | reverse complement strand
GTCGCTGCTTGGTGCGTCGATGAGATCGTCGCCCAGGTAATCGCCAACGTCAAACCATTCGCCATACCCTTCAGCCCAGCCGATATCCTCGTACCCATCTTCGGTGAAGTCGTCATACACGTCGGCATCAACCGCGACTTCCTGGGTACCCGCATCGACCGCTGGATCTACTTCGACGACTGCCTCCTCAACGATCGGGGCATTCTCCAGCGTTTCCTCGACGACCGTCTCCTCTACGACCGTCTCCTCTACGACAGTCTCCTCTACGACAGTCTCCTCTACGAGCGTCTCCTCGACGACCGGCTCCTCAACGACCGGCTCCGCGATAACCGATTCCTCGACGACGATAGCCTCGTCAATGCCCGCCTCGTCAATGGCCGTCGGCTCTTCGACAAGGACAGGTTCGTCAGTCACGACCGAATCCTCGACGCTCTGCACCTGACGTGGTGCCTCGTCGCGTTCCAGCGGATGAACTGGAACGGGGTACCAGTCGAGCCATTCGCCATCAATCCACTTGTCAGCATTGAACGCTTCGGCTGGTGCGGAGGGTTCCACGGCAGCGTCGTTTTGATCGCTTTCGTGGCAAAGCCCCGCTTCAACTTCCTGAAACGCGCAATCGCTGGCAACTGCTTGGTCGATCAATGCGTCCGTTGCGAGCTTCTCTGCGCAGGTGATCGATTCCTCGGTGACCGTCGAAGCTTCAGGAGACTCGGCGGCTGGCGTCGCATCCTCCTCGTCAAGAATGCATGGTTCCTCCTGCTGTTGAATTGTCGTGAGCGGGTGAGTCGCTTCAGCAGCCTTCAGTTGGGCGGCGGGAAGATAGAGCCCAATTGCGGCGGCGAGCGAAAAAATGACAAAACGCGTCTTCATTTCTCACGTCCTTTAAAAAATGGAAACGACCGTGTTACGTGCGGGGACACACCTCCGTGCCATGCCTTCAGAATTCGTATCGGTAGTGATCGATGTGTCAAATTACGCAAACAACACATGACTAGGAAAAGTGACTATGACCGTACAGCGTGTAGGGGCTGCGGTAGCCTCAGGGACTTTTCCGGCCCGGCAACGGGAGTTCCGCCCAGCTGACGGCAATCAGCGCGAACATCTGCGAATTGAGCATGAGTTGGCTCAGCCCTGAGTTGGTTCCGTCCCATTGAGGCGGAACGTCGGCTTGAGGATCGAGCGTCGAACCCGCCGGTTGAGTGGTGCGACCAAGCAGCCCAGATGGCCAGCCGGTACGAATCGGCCAATACGCTGCAACAATCGAGCCGTTGACAGGCGAACCGCACCGAGCGTCGCGTCGACTCCGACAGCGCGAGGTCAGGCCGCAGCGATTTACTCGATTGACTGGGGGCCGTCTGCCTTTAAGTCGTCTTGGTCGCCCGAGTGCAGGACGTCGCACGCCAGTGTAGGCAGCGAGCTGATTTTCTGGCGGGGGCCAAGACTCAGTTCGTCCGCACGTCGGCGGGAAACTTCTGGATGCCTAATGCTTCGCGCAGGACTCCGCGACCGATGCTGCGCACCAGGCTCGCCCAGAGTTCATCGTCGCTGGCCAGCACCGCTTCGAATGTCGTCGATGTGGGCATCCAGACGCCCGAGCGAATTTCATCTTCGAGTTTACCTGGCGCCCATTCAATCACTCGGAGCTCAATTGGTTCTGGCACGTCCAACCGTGACTTGGGGGCCGCTTCCGGTGCCTTTTGACTTGCGACCAATGAGCGACGAAATGCATCGTTCACCACGACGCCACGGAAGCCGGTCCGACCTCCTTCGACAATCAGCGCGACGTGCCGATCGTACGGCGTCCCACGTAAATGGGGGTTCGCCACGAGCACTTGGCGCGGCGTTGCAGTGTATTCGGAATTGGGATTGTGAATTAGCGCCATGACATCTTCTCCTGTCCTGCCAATTTGACATTCCATTGGCATTGTTCCTAGGAGAAGATTCGCAATTCGCATGCCGATCTTGCGAGGATCCCGGCACAAACCTTACAAGCCGTTACAAGACAATAGCTTGCGACGGAATCCCGACCCAAGAAAAGCCAAACGATCGGTCACCCGTCGGCAACCGATCGTCTGTCGTTTTGAGATTTTGGCTGGGCCCTCAGTCGAACTTGCGTTTGCTGACGCTGTCCGGCGTGGGGAAATCCTTGGGAATTTCTGTCTGAGTGACTTTCCCGGTGGCCGCCCATTCGGTACCACGCCGCAGGGCAACAATAAATCCAACGCATTCCTGAGAATAGTCCGCGTGCCCCATCGGGGTGTGAAAGACGCGTCCTTTGCCATAGGTGACCGTCAGCAGCATCGGTTCATGTCGCCCCGTGCCCCCCTTGGCCGGGTCCGCAAAGGCGGTCGCCAGTACGTGCATGTTCGCAGCCGGCCCACGTAACTTGTCGTAGAGTTCGTCCCGTTCGTGCAACCATTCCTGCGGCATCCCGCGCGTGATCGGGTGTGTGTCATCGCGAACAATGATCTGGAACGGATGCTGCGGGCCATGATGTCCACCGCTGCCTGGCGACGCATCGCGAACAATCTTCCCGGCGTCGTTGAAATAGACATAGGGGCCGGACTTCTGGTCGCGTCCGCCCCAACCGCCGAGCCCGATGATTTCATTGTATTCCTGCCAATCGCCAAACGCGTTGTTCGCGGCGTGAACCACAACGAATCCCCCGCCGCCGTGAACGAACTCGGTGAACGCCTGCTGCGTCTCTTTGGGCCACGGCGCACCGTTGTAGTTTGAAACCACCACGTCGTAGTCGGAAAATGTCGGCTTGAAATTCGGATCGGCTTTGGGCTTGTCCAACGCCGTGGTCTTCACCGCGCCGTCGCCCAGTGGGTATTGCTCGACCAAGTCGTCGCCGCGCCAGGTGAAGGCGGTCCGAGCGACATCGACGGAAAACAGACCGGTCTCTTCCAGGTACTGTTTCATCATGACGGTCGTCTTCGGCCATGCCGGGTGGTTATTTTGTCCATCGACGATTAAGACGCGCATCTTGTCCGCTCCGGTGGCAGATGCGATACCGGCGACCAAGATGATGAGGACCGACCAAAATTGATGTTTTAACATGCGTGAATCTCCAAGATGACGGGGCAACTTCACCACCAGCGAAGGGGCTGAGGACTCGCCGCGACGTTGCGAATCGGCATGGCGTTGCGACGGACAAATATTGTTTCTGCGATTGATGTACCCAGTTGCAAACGGGGATGTGGTCCCTGTGGTACAGCGCGATCTTCTCGCGAGTTGCCATTCTAGCAAGACTCTGCCGGCCACTGCGACCTGGCCACTGCGACCTGGCCACCGTACGGCGATCGCTCCGGTCAACTGACGACATCCAAGACAGGTCGGCCGCCGATTGGCAGCGGCCGGTCGTTGCGATCCATAATTTCCGTTTCTGGATCGATTCCCATCAGATAAAACAGGGTCGCGGCCAGATCCTCCGGCTTGACCGGATGTTCATCGGGATACATCGCATGTGAATCCGACGAGCCATAAACGTAGCCGCCCTTAACACCCCCGCCGGCCAGCAGCACCGTGTAGCACTGCGGCCAGTGATCGCGACTTTCGTTCTTGTTGATTTTGGGTGTACGGCCGAATTCACCCATCCAGACCACCAGCGTTTCATCCAGCAGGCCACGCTGCTCCAGGTCGTCGAGCAACGTTGGCAGCGTCTGGTCGGTGATGGGGAGGTGATACTTGTCGACAATCTTGTACATCCGCGTATTGTCAAAGCCATGCGTGTCCCAGCCGCCCGACCCGATCTTGCGGCCGCCAATACTGTTGGAAAAGTAAACCGTCACAAACTTGGATCCAGCCTCGACGAGTCGCCGTGCCAAAAGGCAGCTTTGGCCATACGTTGTTCGTCCGTAACGTTCGCGCATCGCGTCCGGTTCGTCCGCAATTGCGAAAGCGCGGCGGACGCGATCGGTGGTCAGCATGCCGATCGCTTTGTCATAGTACTCGTCGAACCCTTGGGCCGCCGGGGAAACGTCGAGTAATCGTGCTTGTGCGTCGATCAGCCGCTGGGCCTCGCGGCGTCGCTGCAGACGTTCGATGGAAAGGCCATCCGGCAAGCTAAGTTCCGGCAGTTTGAAATCCGCGGCATTGGGGTCCTGGAGGAAGAACAGGGGGTCGTGCCGTTTCCCCAGGAAGCTGGCGTGCTGGCCCGGGACGATCGATCCGTCACGAATGACATGCGGGTAGGCGACGTACGTCGGCATCCCGTTGGTGTTGGGCGCGAGATGATCGACAACGCTGCCGTAGCCGGGATAGAGTTCCAGCGAATCCCGAAGACGCTGGTCGTCGCTAGGTGGCGCATGCCCGCTGATCGCATAGTATCCGGCCGAAGCGTGGTTCTTCATGGTGTGCGTCATGCTGCGAATCAAGCAGACTTTGTCCATGTGCTTGGCGAGCTTCGGCAGGTGCTCGCAAATCTGAATTTCCGGAGCAGCGGTTGCGATCGGCTGGTACGGGCTGCGGATGGTGTCCGGAGCCGTCGGTTTCATGTCGAACATGTCCAGTTGGCTGGGCCCGCCCCATTGAAACAGGAAGATCACCGACTTTGCCCGGACCCGCGGTCCGTCGCCGGTCGGCTCGGCCGCCAACAACTTCGGCAGCGACAAACCTAGCAGCCCCAGGCCGCCAATCTGGATGACTTTGCGTCGGGATAGGCGCGATGATGGACCGTCCGGTTGCATTTCGCTTTGCTCCCCCTTCTAGTGCTTTGCGGACCTGGTGTGGTATGTCGCTTCGTGGCCGTGCGCTGGAATGCGAACGGTATAGCTGTGCGCATCGGGCGCGACGGACAGCGTGATGTAGTTGCCTTGGCACGCATCGGTGGCCTGATGGTTTGCGATGAACGTGTCCGCAGTGTTATGCATGGCGCCGTCCGGCCGCAAATTCTTGTGAACCTGGTAGATTGCCTGGAGCGACTTCGTTTCCTTGAGGTTGGTAAAGACTTCCGGCAGACAACCTTTCCGGTGACCATTATTCATGATGGCCACAACCGGTTTCAAGGACTTCAGCACGACGGGGTTGTTGCTGGCGTCCAGACCGTGATGCGTCACTTGATAGACGTCGACCTCGCCGACCTGATTCTTGGGGCACACCAGACGCATTTCCTGATTCCAGGTCAGGTCCCCGCCGTCGAAGAAGCGGAAGCCGCCGAACTCGATCAACATCACGACGCTGTTGGCGTTGTCCGATCCGTCGCGTGACTTGGGACGGTGTTCCGCACAATTGTTCGCATTGTCGGCCGCATCGCTGGCCGGTGCCAGGAATGTTTTGCGCGTTGCGAGGCAACGCATCGAAAGCTGGGGCTGGCCCGCATTCTGCTTGAGCGGAAGCGCGTCGCCGGGATTAATCACCACGCGCTGCTGGCTGGGGAAGTTGAAATAGGCGGCTCCGGGATTGTCGGGCATCTGGTCGAATAGCCCGTTGTCCAACACCGTACCGATGGGGATCATTGTTGCCAGTGTCGACGCACCACCGTAATGGTCTCGGTGGTAGTGCGTAGTGATCAGAAAGTCAATCCGCTTCAGTCCGGCGACCGAAGTGGCAACTTTGACAATCCGGTCGGGGTCACGGTGACCAGGATTGCCGCTGTCAATCAGCACCGATTCGCCCTGTGGCGTGACCATCAGCGTCGCCGCCCCCCCTTCCACATCAACCCAATAGACGTCGAATCGTCCATCATCGGCGCCGGCCAGCAGTTGGCACGCCCCGTTTGTGACATGCAGCAGGGCCATCATGGCCAGTGAAAGCACAAGGAAACCTAAGTTGCGCACCATTGTTGTTCTCCAGTTTTTTCGCGGCAGACCCTAACTCAACGGCGGGCCATTCACCGGCACCGGGTTACGCCACAGGCCGCGGCCCCGCTCCGGCCGCAGTCATCAATCCTCAATCAGTATAGCGTCGCTTGGCCGGTCGATTTCGAATTCCGCATCACCGATATCCTACCACGCCAGCGTGACGACGAAGGCTGGATCTGCTACAAAAATGGCAGTGTGACACGGGTCGCAGTATTGGCTTCGCCCTCGGTCGCCGCCACGAGCTTTGAAAGGAACGAAGATGGTCGATTCGGAAGCCGCGCCTACACCGGAACCACCCACCAAAGAAGAGCTGCGATTGGCGATGAAGGCGTTCCGCAAGCGGATCAAGCTGACGCGTCTGGACGACGAATCCCGGATGGGCTACGGCCCCACATCCTCGGGCAACAAGTCGCGCGTCGCCGCCATCACGCCTCCCAATCAATACCCCAAAGCGATCTGGCAGGAACTGGCTCGGCAAGGGAAGCTCAAATATGATGGCAGCGGTCTTTACTCTCTGGTCGAGTAACGCGGCGATTCCCATTCTGGTGCTTTGCCATGTGGTGGTCGGAATCGTGGCCAGCATTTGCTCGGCGGACCAAATCGCGATTTCGTCGGCGATCTTCCTGGGTATCATCTTCTGTCAAGTGAGCTTGCTTGGGATGTGGTTCGGGCTCGGCGCGTCGCCCTGGATGCTGAGGTTGATTGGTCTGATCGCGGGTTCTGTCTACCTGGCGATCGAGTGCGGGTTAGGCATCAATGAACTGGACTTCGAGATTATTTTGCTCGTTACCCTGCCCATCGCGCTGGTGTCGGTGATGACCTGGATCGTCCGTCGTTGCCGAGGAACGCTGCAACGTGTCGAAGCGGATCACCCGGAAGTTCACGAGGCCTTGCAGTTCACCATCGGTCACTTGATGCTGCTGACGTTCGTCGTGGCCTGCCTGTTGACCGCCGGAAAGTATGCGGCACCGTGGCTTCCCGGCCTCGGCATGCTGTCCCAAATCGCATTGCTAGGCGTGTGCTACGCCGCCGTTGCTTTGACCGCGATCTGGGCGATGCTGGGAGATCGGCATCTGGTGGTGCGCGGCGCCGTGGTCATGGTGATGGCTTCCCTGGCAGGCTTCCTGGCGGACTACATCCTCGACGAGGATCCGAGCGGAATCATCTTCTGGCCCGCGACGACTTTGCTTCAAGCCTCGCTGCTGATCGCGTCGCTGCTGGTGTGTCGTATCGCTGGCTATCGGTTTGTGGCCAAGGCTTCGCGGGCAACGTGACATTACCTGGCTGGACAGCACCAGTTTTTTTGCCTTAACCCTTGTTCACGCATTGAGTGAAGATTCATGTCATCCGTCAATCATCCAGAAAGAGAAATTGCGATGAGAACGAAACGTTGCCCTGCCCTGCTGATGGCCCTCGGCTTGTTGATCGCGTTGACTGCCGGACACGAACCGGTGGCAGGCGCAGACATGACGGTTCGTCAGCGAATTGACCGACTCGTCCAGCCCTACATGGAGAGTCAAGTCGTCGTTGGGATGACCATTGGCGTGTGGCAGAACGACCAGGAGACGTTTCTTGGTTACGGACATCTCGGCAAAGACGACCAACGTCTCCCCGATGGCGATACGGTCTACGAAATCGGATCGGTCAGCAAGGTGTTTACCGGCGTGTTGTTGGCCGATGCGGTCGTGCGTGAACATGTTAGGCTTGATCAGCCTGCCGGTGAACTGCTACCGCCGGACGTTGCGATGCCCCGCCACGCGGCGCGTGCCATTACCTTGCAAGACCTGTCGACGCACGTTTCCGGCTTGCCGCGGTTGCCCAACAATCTCAAGGTTGCCGACCCCGCGAATCCCTACGCAAACTATTCGGCCGATGACTTGTTCGCGTTCCTGAAAGCCCATACGGTACGGCGGGCTCCGGGTGAACGGAGTGAATACTCGAATGTCGCCGTGGGCCTCCTGGGACAACTGCTGGCACGCCAGCAGGCTTGCACCTACGAAGAGTTGCTCAACAAGAGGATCGTCGCACCGCTCGGCATGACCAGCACGTCGATCACGCTGGACGCGCAGCAAACCGCGCGGCTGGCAACGCCTCACCGCCGGGATGGACAACCGACCTCCAACTGGGACTTGCCGGCCCTAGCTGGCGCCGGTGCGATTCGTAGCACGCCGCGCGACATGCTGCGTTTCGCCAAAGCCAATCTGGTACCGCCTGAAGGCGAACTTGGTGAGGCACTGGAATTGGCCTGGAAAGTTCATCAGCCGATCGTCGGCGATCGAGGCCTGCCAATGGGCCTCGGCTGGCACGCGACACGCCGCGGCAACCTTCGATTTCACAATGGTGAAACGGGCGGATACCATTCCATCCTGCTGGTCAATCGCGACTTGCAGGCGGCTGTCGTGGTACTAGCCAACACCGCCAATGGCGAGATCGATGCCCTGGGCCAGGACATCATGAAAACGCTCGGAGGTGCCACAGTACCGCCACGAAAATTCGACCAGCCAGTCACCGTGGCACGCGAAAAGATGGAGCGCTACGTTGGCACTTACGCGCTGGCGCCAGGAGTGAACTTCACGGTCACGTTGCAAGACGACAAGCTGATGGTTGGACTCACCGGACAGCCCGCGTACCAGGTCTTCGCCCGTTCCCCGACCGTCTGGTACTACAAAGTTGTTCCGGCGACGTTGACCTTCAAGGTCGACGAGAATGGCAAATGCACGGCGGTCGAACTATTTCAGAACGGAGTCCGGCAAACAGCGAAACGGACCTGAGTGACAATCCGTTATCAGGCAAATTCAATTCCGCATGCGCGTTGAGTCTTGAGAGCTGTTTGGTGCCGACCGGCACCAGGTTCGTTATCGTCACGTCCGACAGAATGGACGGCTCCTGCCGAACGAACCCAGGCCACGGCCGATCCCGCTCTGGAGCCCGCTGTTTCCCAGCGTTCCGACGAAGCCTGGAGAGTTCGCCTGCCGTTGCGGCTGAGCCTGGGGCTCGAATTGGGCCTGATGGACAACAGCGGCTTGCGGGCGCGATCCACCTTCGAATTTTTCCAGCGTGGCCGCCCAGGATTCATTCGAGAACGCTCCCGCCTTTCTGTACAGAATCCGCTTACCCGTCTTGTCAATGATGACCGAATGCGGAAATTCCTTGACACGAAACGCCGCGGCCACGCGCATTCCATATTCCGAGTTTGCATCGATCTTGCAAACAACGTAACTCTTCAACGGATCTTGGCGGCTCGCTGAGGCTTCAGCCGGCTCAATTGGATGTGGCAAACCAGCGTCGCGGCTAATCACGATAAGCAGCGGTTGGGCGGTCATTCGAGCTTGCTCAATGGCGTCACCATAGTGCGTCAGGAAGCTCGACTCGTTGGCCAGCAGGCTGGTCGACGAGATCAGCAGGAAGGCGATTGCAATTCCAGTCTTCATCAGTGCAGCAGTCCTTCTCTTACGGTGGATGTACGTCGAGGTGGTTCGCGGCACGCGAAGACCAAGCAAACAGGGGAAGATGGGGATTGTAAGCACCATGGGACAGATATGCAAACAGGCCAAAAACGGCTAATTTTTCCGTCTCGGAGACGCGGCAAGCAAGCTGTGGAACGCGAATCCCGGCCCGATTTGTTCGAATTACGGCGGATCCGGGCCGATTCTCCGGTGCAAGGGATCAGTCCCGGCAGATTGGGCGTGCGACCCGTCCGGAGACGTAAACGTCACCGCCAGGCTGTTCGACGATGACGTCGGCCAGCTCGAATGCGTCGGCCATCTGCGCCAGGCCCAGCCCGCCGAGCGGAGAGAGTGCCTGCTGCCCCCCGACCAGCTTGGGAGCAATGAACACATGCACCTCGTCAATGAGTTCGGCATCCAATGCGGAACCCAACACCTCGCTGCCTCCTTCGAGAAGCACGTTGGTCATCTCCCGCCGGCCGAGTTCGTCGAGCAGTTGACCGAGGCGCGTGATCGGATCGTCACCCTCAAGCTTCAGCACCTCGCAACCCGCCGCTCGCAGTCGCTGACATTGGTCCGCTTCCGCTGTGATGCTCGCAGCCACCAGCACCGGGGCATCGCCTGCCGTTTGCACGAGCCGTGAATCACTCGGCAGCGTAGCGTTGGTATCCAGGACGATGCGGGTTGCTGTGCGTGGTCCGGGTGGCCGAGCGGTCAGCAGCGGGTCATCGGCAGCGGCCGTGCCGCGCCCGACGATGATTGCGTCCATCCGCCCGCGTAATGTGTGCACGATGCTGCGGGAGGCGGAATTTGAAATCCATTGGCTGCTACCGGTACGGCTTGCCATTTTGCCGTCCAAAGTCATGGCCCATTTGGCGAGCACCCAGGGGCGACGTTGTCGGACCCGCTTCAGGTACGGGGCGTTGAGTGCCTCGGCATCGGCCGCGTGCAGCCCGAGGTCGACATCGAGTCCTGCTCGCTGTAACCCGCTCAGCCCGCCTCCGTCCACTTTCGGGAATGGATCCCGCATTGCCATCACGACACGGCGTACGCCAGCGCGGAGGATCGCGTCGACACAAGGGGGCGTTTTGCCATGATGGCAACACGGCTCGAGCGT
>JAUIHJ010000248.1 GCA_030432015.1 bacterium | reverse complement strand
TCTGCGAGCATGTTCTGCGCCACAAGTTGGCCGCGGTTATCCTCGAGGATTTGACGAACCGCGGCCAAGTCGGCACGGGCGTTGGTATTGGAAACGGTTGGCGGTGTCGCTGCGTCCTCACCTAGTTGAGTCAGTAGAGTTTCGGCCAGTCTCTTGGTGCTCGCCACGACCACACGGTCCTTCACGAAGCCAATCGATGGCGAGAAGTTGAAATTGATCGGCAAGCGGGCGGTGTTGGCATCTTTGTCGGGCACGTAGGTGGCTGTGATCAGATGGCGGTCCCCAGCTTTCTCAGAGTCCAGATCGAGTTGTGGCTGACCGTTCATGGCTCCGATCACGTTCAAGAATCCGACCAGGCTTTGAAAGGTGCGGCGGAGTTCCGACCGCATCGTTTCTGCGTCTTTCAAGCGAAGTGCCAGCGCGAAGGAGGGTAGCTTGATCGCCGGTTGGGCATCACGGTTGGCGAAGTCCTGCCGCGCGACGATCATCTGAATCTCCGGGCCAACCGCGCCCAGAATCTCCTCGCCAAAATCCTTGCCGGAAAAGAGCGTCGCCAGATTGCTCTCTGCCTGCACCAATTGATCATTCGTCTTCTCGTCAAACAGGTCGCCGGCTCGCAGCCACATATCGGAGATGTCGCGGTACGTCGACAGGCTGAGCAGCGCGTCGTCGACATGAAGCAGAGGTGGGGCGGCGCCCTGGCCGTCGACGCCAAAGTAATATTCACGATTGGCACCGACCCAGGATGGATCGTGGGGCGCCGCCAGATCGACCGCAAGCCGCTCGTTGGACAGTGACACCGCGAACGTCGCGAAGGGCGTCTGCTGGAGGTTGGCCAGAATCCCGCCGGCCAGCAGTTCGAGGACTGGATTCTCCGCGCGGCCGGCAAACAGCGCCTTGGCGGCACCGGCCTCCCTGAGTGCCGTCGTGTTGACGTAACCCCAGATTCTGGCACCGTCGCCTGCCTGAGCTCGGGCTTGTTGAAAGAGCTCGCTGTTGGCCAGGGTGTCTTGCGCCGTGTCGACGTGCATGTCGACGATCCGCTGCCCCAACTCCGCCTTGTTGGTGGCCAAGATCGACCTGCCCAATACCACGACCCGCGCCTGATCGATGCGGTGCACCGTCAAGCCACGGTACGTTTTCGTTTCGATCGGGTCAGGCTTGTTGTTTGCCAAAGCGTCCGCCCTGGCCAACTGCGTAAAGGACTTCAGCATCTTTTCCGGCAGCGCTTCGTCTTCCGCAGTGATGAGGATGGCGACACCCTGGGTCGAGGCGTCCAGCGCGACGCTCACACCGCCGGCTGCGGCGGACTTGATCAAGTCGGGCCAGGTTTCGCCCAGTTGCGCTTCGACGACCGCGACAACCGCTTTGAATTGCAAAAACTGCGGTGACTTGTAGGCATCTTGGAGGGCGTCGAGCGATTCAAGTCGCGCGCGCACCGCATGGTTCAGAGCAAGATCGACGAACGCTGCCGGATCGGGCAGCTCAGCAAACGCCACGACGGTGGACGGAAAAAAATCCGCTCCGGTTGGGGGCTCGGCTGCGGAAGATATCGACGGGAGGCCAACAGCAGTCCACAGGATGACCAGCGACAGGTTGCGTGCGTAGAACACGGAAATTCCTTGACATGCGAGACGCGTCAGTTGGACGTTCCCCGGCCAGGCCCGGAAATAAAGTCTCCGGGTGACGCCATGGACTCCGATCATCGTGTGGCTTGGAGCCGTGGCGCCTGGGCCGCTCCCTGCGGGCCCTTAACCCTGAGAACGTCACGCGGGCCAAAACGATTCATCGTCGGAGGGTGGGGCTTGGACGGTCCTGAACCGCATCTCCGGGCTGTGCGGACAGCGGCAAACGCCGCTGAATAATGATTCCGGTTGATTCGTCGCATTATACCCACGCTGGACGCGTGTCGTTTCAGGCATCAGGGAAAATCACGGGGAATTTTCCGGCCCACGACCACCGGGGCCATCGGCGCGAACGAATCTTGGCAAGTGGATTACGGACTCCACACCAAGATCCCGACGCCGTCAGGGCAATTCAGGACTCAGCGCCATGTCCTTGACCAGTGGCGCGGGGGTTACATTCTCGCCCAAGTAGCCCGCGGGGCGCTGCCCGGCCCCAGGGCGACCGCGGTCGCCGAGATCCCGGCGCCAAGCATCCGCCAGTTTCGTCAGTCGAGCGACGATCGCAGGATGTTGTGCAGCCACGTTGGTCGTGCTGCCGACGTCTTCGACGACGTTGAACAGAAGCGGTTCTGCCGGTTGGCCGCGGCGGAAATGAGGGTGCTTGGAAAATGTCTCCAGCGGCAGAAATAGCTTCCACGGCCCGCTGCGGATCGCTTGGAGTTGATCCTGATCGTAATAGCAAAACGAGGGGTAAGGCGACTTGGCGTTGTCGGTCCCTAAGACAAGCGGGCGAATGTCGTGGCCATCGACCGGGCCCAACTTCGCGGTGTCACCGCCAGCCAACCGAGCAAACGTTGGCAGCAAATCCATTGTCGTGGCCAATTCCTCGCAGGTGGTTTGGGCTGGAATATGACCCGGCCACCACATTACCGTTGGTACTCGGAAGGCACCTTCGGCGGTGGTGTAGCCACGCCCAAAAAGCGGTTGATTCGTGCCTCGGGTGGGACTCGCCATATCGGGCGCCATGGGGGCACCGTTATCGGATGTCCAAATCACCAGCGTACGACGGTCCAGCTTCAATTCGACGAGCTTGTCGAGGATCTGTCCGGTGGACCAGTCAAGTTCTTCGATGGCGTCGCCCCACGGGCCGTTGCGACTCTGACCTTTGAACTGCGAACTGGCGAAAGGGGCCCGCGTGCTGCCCGGCATGCACTGGGGGAAACACAAGAAGAATGGCTCCTGCTGGTGCGACTCGATAAATGCGACCGCTTGCTGTGTGCAGCGACGGGTCAGTTGGTCGCGATCGGCCGGTGCCTCGATAATGGTCTCGTCCTTCATTAGCGGAAGTTCGGGCCAGTCGTGGCCCGCGTAGCGATCTCCGAGGCGTTGCCCGACTTCGCGCGTCATGTCGTCGCTGTAGGGGATGCCAAAGAAGGTGTCGAAGCCCTGACGGGTCGGAAGGAACCTCGGTTGATCTCCCAAGTGCCACTTGCCCACAATCGCGGTGGCGTACCCCTGCGCCTGGAGGACTTCGGCAATCGTCTGCTCGGCAGGATGCAATCCGTAGGGAGAAACCGGCCTGAGCACCTGGCCGTCGCGCGGGTTGAGGTGCATTCCCACGCGTTGCGAGTAACAGCCGGTCATGATCGAGGACCGTGAGGGCGTGCAGACTCCCGCCGTCACGCAGAAGTGCGTGAACCGACGCCCCTCTTTGGCCATCCGGTTAAGGTGGGGAGTCCGATGAACCTGCGAGCCAAACGGCTCGATGTCACCGTAGCCCAGGTTGTCGCAGAAGATGACGATGAAGTTGGGAGGGGCGTCCGCCTCCGGTTCGTTCGCGAACAGCCCTCCGGTCAGTCCGCCAGAAATCAGCATGACAATCAAGCCACAAAAACGAAACTTCACGAGTTGCTCCTTTGCGACACAACGCACTTCATCGTGCCATGCCGTGCCCAGCAATTGTTTCCGGCCCCCAACCGGGCGCGGGGCAGGGGACCAGATTATGGAAGAATAAGGGTTGTCGGAACAACGCGGCGCTGTCCCACTAACGGTCAAGGCTTGCGGCAGACATTGCCATCCGGACGAGTTCCGCGACACTTCGCACGCGAAGCTTTTTCATCAAGCTGGAACGATGCTTTTCCACGGTCTTTTCGCTGATCTTCAGATTGCGAGCGATGACCTTATTCGCGTTCCCTTGAACCACTTCGTGCATCACCTGTGTCTCGCGGGGTGACAGCATGTCGATCTTGGCGGCCGCCACTTCCGCTTCGCGGATTTCTTCTTCCGTCTGCTTGCGTTGCGTGACGTCCTCCAGCAAACCATCGATTCGGTTGGCATCGGCGGCCGGGTTGGCGCGAGAGACACTGAGTCGAAAGCATCTGGAATGGCCGCTGGTATCGCGTACATCGATCTCAGTTGCTTGGGGCGAATCGCTCTCCACCATGCGGGCGAGCAGTCCGACCACACGCGGATCATCGCCGAATAACGCGCACAGGTTATGGCAAGGCTCGACGCCCATGCCGCGAAAGAACTCATGCACGGCGCTGTTAGTGTCCAGGAATTCTCCATTGGGTCGACACGAGAAGACGCCCACGCGCAGCTGGGACATGAGCAGTCCCAATCGGGCAGCCAGCTGCTCGACCTGCTTTCGCGTCGCTGCATGGTCTACCACAGCACGGGTTGCTGTCCGCAATCGCACCAGATGCTTGACGTTCTTGATGATGTAGTCGTCGAGCCCTTGTCGCATCCCGCTAACGGCGATCTCTTCGTTTCCGGTCGCGGTAAACATAATGACGGGGCAGTCAGGCCATTGCTGCTTGACGCGGTTCAAGACGATGATGCCGTCGGACCAATGAAGTTGATAATCGGTGACGACAAGGTCGAGTTCCTGATGAAGCAATTGCTCTTCAAGCTGCCGCTGGTCGACCGCTTCCGAAATTTCCGCGGTTTGAAATTCGCTGCGAAGTTCACGTACTACCAGCGCTCGGTCTTGCGGGTTGTCGTCGACAACCAGAATCCGCAACGGCCTGTTCATACGAACCATACTCCCAAGTCACAGTGCACGGCGACGGGGACGTCTCGATCACCACGGCTCGCGTGAAGTCTCAGAGCACTAATGTAGGCAATCGCGTGATGCCCACGCAAGGATCGCTCCATGTGGGTCGACCGACGTTCCGGGCCCCCGATCCGTCGGACGATCATTTGACTGCAAGCCTTTGTCCCGCTCTGGGCGCGCGTGGCGCCTGCGTCGGTCGCCGAGTTTCCAAGGCTCGCAGGCTCGCTGGTCGGGGCGGGCGGCATTGCCATGGCCCTCCTGCCTGGTTGATGCGATGAATGTCAATGCTTGACCCACGCGGAGCGCGGTCTTGCCCCGCTGGACGGACTTGCGGGTTCCGGCGGAATGTTCCAAAATCAGAGCCATGCGCACAGTCGACTTACTATTTGAAGAACTCGACATATCCGTCGAAGAGATCGCCGAAAGGTCACACTTGCCGGTCGAGCGGGTCGAGGCCATCGCGCTGGGGCGGTGGACGCCGAGTCCCGTCGAGCGGCGGCGGATCGCGGCGGCATTTGGGGTCGCTGTCGAGGAAATTAGCTGGGGACACACCATGGACCCTCGCAATATTCGCTACCGGCGGTACGGATTCGACGACGTCAAGTGACGTGTGCCGCAGGAACCTCCAAATCAAGCCGCGACGCGGCACGCGGCTGGCGGCGGCCCTCAACCGAAGACCTGTTGGTAAACGTCTGCATTGAAGCCCACAACCAGTGACTTTCCTTTCCGCACGGTCGGCGCGCGAAGGTTGCCGGTCGGTCCGAGCATCAGTTTGGTCAAGGTTGCTTCGTCAGGATTTTCCTGGCTCAAATCAAGGTGGACCACCCGTTTGCCTTTGGCAACATAGAGGTCCTTGATGCCTGTAAGCAGTTTGAGCGCCGCAGCTCCGTCAAGCCGAGTCTTTGTGGCGTTCACTTCTTCGGCGGTCGTGATCCCTGCCTCCGCAAGAAACTCTTGCGTTTTTCCACACGATTGTCATCCGCGGCGATGGTAGCTCCAATCGAGCTTTGCCATGAATTCACTCCTGTAATTGAGCCACGTTGCGAGAGTGGGGCGCCGCGGCGACCCGTTCCTGGTCCCAAATTATAGCGAAGCGGCTGGTCGAATGTTGCCACGGTAACGACTAGAATGAGCCCTCCCGCTACCCGGCGTTTTTCTGGGCGGCGAAACGTCTCTCCGCCTCACTTGTAGAATGTAGGTTCATGAAACTGCGCGTCGGAGTTGTCGGTCTGGGGGACGACTGGGAGTCACGTTACAGGCTCGCCTTACGCTCGCTTGCCGATCGATTTGAGGTTCGTGCGGTTTGCGCAGAAGTGGCCTGCCGCGCCGAACAGGCCGCGGCGGAATTTGGCGCGATTCCTGTCGACGGCTACCGCGCGCTGCTGGCCCGCACCGACGTCGACGCGGTGTTGATGCTCTCTTCCCAGTTGTATGGGTCGCTGCCGATTCTGGCCGCCTGTGACGCAGGCAAGGCCATCTATTGTGGGGCACCACTGGATCTGGATCCCCAACGGGCGCGGGAGATCAAGGACCGTGTCGATGCGTCGGGAGTGGCGTTTATGGCCGAGTTTCCTCGCCGCCACGCACCCGCCACACTTCGCCTCAAAGAGCTGATCGCGACGCGTTTAGGAGAGCCCCGTTTATTGCTATGCCCGTTGCGTCGTCCGGCCATTACGGCAGCGGCAGCATGTCAGGAAGAAGACCAGCTGGCCTTGCGCGAACTGATCGAAGTCGTCGATTGGTGTCGCTATGTGACCGGTCTCGAGCCATCCAATGTATTCGGTGCGCGGCACTTCAGCGCACGCATGAACTCTTCCGACTACGAAATGATGAGCCTCGAGTTTTCGCCACCGGGCGAGGACGGTGCCGCCGTGATGGCACAGGTCAGCTGTGGGCAGTATTTGCCGGCGGCCTGGCCGGAAGCGATCGGCTTTCGTCCTCCTTCAGCGATGGAGGTAACATGCGAAAACGGGGTCGCATTTCTCGATTTGCCGTCGACATTGGTGTGGTTCGATGACGCCGGACGTCATCTGGAATCGTTGGATAACGAGCGGCCGGTTGGCGAACAACTGTTGACGCATTTTCATCGCGCGGTGACCAGCCTGGTGCGCCGCACCGCCGACCTCGAGGACGCCTACCGGGCACTGCGAATTGTGCTCGCGGCCCGCGAGAGCGCGGTCACGGCCCGGCGAATTTCGCTGGACAGCTAAGGGGAAATCATCCGCTCACGCTGTGAGCTTGGACGTGAAGCGGCGACGCCTCATTAACCGCTTACGAGCGGCGCGTGGTGGTTTACAGAAATGAATTAGAGCGTGGGATCCGCGGACTCGCACTCGTCCAGTTCTTTCAGCTCTTCCAGCCAGAGGCGGATTTCGTTGCCGTACTCTGACGCAAGATCGCTCATGACCAGTTGACGGTGGAAGGCGGCGGCTCCCTCCTTCAGCATGTCGGCCGCCTCGGCGCTGGGAAACCGCCGCATGGGGTCTGGCGCGACCAGGCCGCGGCAGAAATTCATCAGGAGATTATTGACCGTGATCTCCTCCGGCAGGATCTCCATCAACCGCTGCGGTAGCAGCCGTTTGGCCTCGAGCAAGTCGCGGCAGTTATTCAAGCCCGAAAACAAAGGGCGGCCAGAAATCAGTTCGAGCAACACATAGCCCAGCGACGCCAGGTCGCTACGTGGGGTACATTCGGCACCCTCGAGCACCTCGGGTGCGGCGTAGGCCGGCGTGCAGGTACGCGATGCCGGAGGATCTTCCATTTCAAATGCTGAACCAATGTCAACGATTTTGGCGTTCCCGGTCCGCTTGAGCATGATGTTGGAAGGCTTCACGTCGCCATGAACAATCTCTTCCCGATGGAGTGCCGCCAGCGCTGCCAGGCAGTCGCGGACAATGGCCACCGCGACGCCAGGTTTAACTTTGGGATGCACCGGCCCCTTGGTCACAATCACGCGATTAATGTAGTCCCAGCGGCGTTCGCTAACACGTCCCTGGATTCGCGTGAGCATCTCGTTGGCGAGGAGGCACTGCAGGTCGTAGCCGTCGACCCATTCCATCACCATCATTCGAATGCGATTCCGGTCGACAAAGTTATGGACGTCAAGCAAGTTGTCGTGCTGGATCTGCGCGACCAGTGCAGAGACATGGGCGATCCGCTGCATCGATTCGTCGTACGTTCGTGCGTCTTTGTAACGCTCCGGCGAAAAGATCTTTAGCGCGATCGGCAAGGTGAACTCGTCCGCCCCCCGCAGTTCGGTCAAATACACCACCCCCTGGCCACCTGCACCGAGGCGCTTCTTCAGTCGCAAGTGACTGGTCCAGTTCAACCGGCCCTTGTCAACGATCTCACGATAGTGTGAATACAACTCGCCCGACGGTCGGTTGGCTGCTTGTCCGTTGTGGTTCAGAGTGACATTGGGGTCCGCCATCGTGGTCGTAAACATGCACGATTGCCTCTTAATTGTGGTGTGGCTTGCTTGGTGGGACCGGCACTGGTGGGAATCGGAACCAGCCGAAGCTTGAATTCTGACGGTTATGGTGCCGTTCGTCCAGGCGAACTTCGCGGATGTCTCGTCGATTTCGCGGACTTGTTTCGCGGACCGTCTGGATCTTCCTGAAGTCCGTGCGTTGGAACTCGCCACGGCATCGTCATGACTGTGCCGCGCTGCGGCGCGGAAATCCTAGACGCTTGTCCACCAAATTCAAAAGCGGCCTGCCCGCCAGCCAACGCGTCAGGTTCTCGCAATAGAAATCGGTGGTGTCGTCGACGCGTCGCGCTGACTGCGCGCCAATATGAGGGGTAATGATCACGCGAGGGAGCGACCACAACGGGCTCTCGACCGGGAGCGGCTCGACCTGCGTGACATCAAGTCCCGCACCGCCAAGATGCCCGCTTCGCAAAGCCTCAATGAGTTCTGATTCGACGACGACCTGGCCCCGCGCAACATTGATCAGCAGCGCACCCGGCCGCATGGTGGCCAAGGCCGCAGCACCGATCAGGCCGTCGGTTTGCGTGTTTAACGGAATGCAGAGGACGACCACGTCCGCTTGACCGAGCAGGCGGTCGAGTTGGTCGGCCGGCCACAGCGCATCAACGCATTCGGGGCGATCGATGGGAAACATGTCGGTGGCAATGATCCGGCCCACGAGCGGTGCCAGCACTTCGGCCACGCGACGACCATTGCCACCAAGGCCGACAATGCCCACCGTCCGTCCGAACAGGTCGCCTGTTGGGTGACGGTCAAATGATCGTTCCTGTTGCTGGCGCAGCGACGCGGGCAGGTCGCGGACCAAGCCCAACAGCAGCGTCAGCGTCTGCTCGGCGACCTGATTGGCAAACAGTCCCGAGGCACTGGTCACGGGGATTTCCGAGTCGATGACCGACGGTACCAGACAGTGATCGAGGCCCGCGGCGGAAGACTGAATCCACTGCAGGCGGCCAGCGGCGACGACCTCGTCCCACGGAACCGGCACCTTGGCATGGCCACAAAAAAGATCTGCCTCCAGCAGCGCTTCGGCGACCCCTTCCTGCCCCGCGTCAACGACCTCGATGTCGGGCGAGACGGCCGCGATCTGTTGGCGATGTCGTGGATCGACCGGATAACAAAGAACCAAACGTTGTTTGCGAGTCATTTAGCCGTCGAATCCAAGTTGCACGACCGATTCTTGCTGAATTGGAACCTGAAACGCCAGCCGCGTATCGTCCCGAAACATCCTGCGTCACGATGACATTGATCCTACCAAGCCGGGCGGTGGCCGAGTATAGGGGGCGGGAAACACCATGACCAATGATTGAAGGAATCGTCTCGATCGACGAGAATCATGGCGGCCCGGTGTCGGACCGTAGTGGGCGGCGTCGGTGTTCATGGCGATCCCGTTCCTGACGCCGGCATTGTCCTGCCTATTTGCAAACGAGGGATGATCGGCATGCGAAGGGAGGGTAATCCCGACGTTCGCGTGACGCCTGGTCCTGGATCCGCAGCATTGATAGTCCTGTTTCGTTGAGGCACTTTGGTCGTATGGAAACACCGCTGGTAGACGCGAAGACGCAACTCGCCGAAGTCCTGCAACGTTATTGGGGCTACAGCAACTTCATGCCGCTGCAACTGGAAGCGATGCAATGCGCGCTCACCCACGCGGACTCCGTCGTGGTGCTCCCCACTGGAGGAGGAAAATCGCTCTGTTTTCAGGCGCCGGCCATGTGCCTCGACGGTGTGGCGCTGGTGATCTCGCCCCTGATCTCACTCATGAAAGATCAGGTCGATAGTCTGCGGGAATGCGGGGTCCCGGCCGCCTACGTCAACAGCACGCTGAGCTACGCCCAAAAAAAGGATGTCGCGGACCGACTGCGGCGCGGTCAGGTTCGCTTGCTGTACATTGCGCCCGAACGTTTGATGGCCGAGCGAACCTTGGCCTTTTTGCAAACCCTGAACGTGTCTCTGATTGCGATTGACGAGGCGCATTGCATCAGCGCGTGGGGCCATGATTTCCGCCCGGAATATCGCGAGCTGCGAGTGCTTCGCGACCTCTTTCCCGGTGTCGGAATCCATGCGTACACGGCCACGGCAACTCCGCAGGTCCGCGCCGACATCGCGACGCAACTGGGGGTTGCGGATCCCCGGTTTGTGGTCGGATCGTTCGACCGCCGCAACCTGATTTACAAACTCATGCGACGAGACGGGGCGTT
>JAUIHJ010000247.1 GCA_030432015.1 bacterium | reverse complement strand
ATAGTGCTGCTCTATCTCCACACCCTCGGTGTAGTCCATCGCGGAAGCGTAAACGGGAACGCGATCGCGGAGCCGACCACCAAACAACTCGGCAATGGGAAGGTCCAGGGCCTTACCGCGCAGATCGTTGAGCGCGGTCTCCACCGCGCCGACCGCCAAACCGTTGCCAAAGTTTGCTCCCCACAACGTTCGCCACAGGCGACGATAGGCAAGTGGATTCTGGCCGACCAGTTGCGGTGCAAGCTGATTGTCGATCGTGCCGCGAGCTCCCGCAATCGGCGCGGTCTCACCCCAACCAACGAGGCCCGCGTCGGTTTCGATTTTAACGAGCAGTGCTGTCCGTGTTCTTGGCAGCGGCACGGAAACCGAGGCGCCAAACGGGCGTTTCAATTGATGTCGCAGGAGGTAGGTCTTAATGGCGGTGATCTTGAGCTGTGGCTGGCCTGCGAGTTGCTCCGCCGCTGATGCTTCCGCCCGGAACAGATGGCCGAACATACCGCCTGCCACCGCACTCGCACCGAACCGCAGCAGATCGCGCCGACCGTCTCGAAACTGACGAAATGCTTTCTTGCCTGCATTCATGCTAAACTCTCCAGAAGCCACCAAGTCACTCACTTTAATCGCACCCGCTGCCGACGAGATGTCTCGGAACACGCGCGATCGTGCTGCCCCACGGGTTCACGACAACTGCCAGGGACGCTGCGGCCCTTTATAAACTACCAGGATGTGCACGTACATCATTCGACACCCTCGATGTCAAACGCCACCATCCAACGAGCCGGAAAAGGACACAAGAATTCTCGCGAACCGTTGAAGGTGACGCTGACGGATATCTTTGCCGTGGTGTTTGGATTTGCCTGCCTGTTCGCCCTTCCCCCAACGTTTAACCTGGGTGGACTTGCCATCTACGGAGTTGCGATTCCTCTGTGGCTCGTTGCCTTGGTCTGGTTCGTATCGCTACTCCAAGGCATGGCATTGGGGGTCGCCGCAGCCGTCGTTGTCAGGCGGATCACGTACGGACGGATGCCGCGGCCAGCGGAATGGCTGGCGCTTGCGATCGCCATGCATTTCCTGAGCACGTCAATCCCAACGGTCGACACGTTGGTCGAATTCTTGGCGCACATCAGGCAAACACCGGCTGACTTCGAGGTTTGGCGATGGGCGATCGCTGGAATCGGCGTCGCGTTATCCGTGATCATGTTGTTGGTGGCTCGGCAATGCACCGACTGGCTACGGACGATTCTGCTTTGCGCAATGATCACGTTGTTGATGTGGGGCCCCTGCGCGGTGGTGTCGCTTCAGTTCTCCTACCTCTTTCCTTCGCTTGACTGGCTCGGCGATGGCTGGACGTTCTGGTTCAGCGTGAACATCGTCAACCGGATCGGCGCCGTGCCGCTGGCGTTGCTGTTTGGCCTCCCGGCCGTCGCGACAATTCTGGCACGACGAGCCGACCGTTTTCGCAGGCTCGTCTGGACGGAATGGGTCGCCATGGCCATCGCGACGGCCCTGGGGCTCATGGTGTCGATCGCGATCTTGGGACCGGGGTCCGAACTGACATCCATTGCCGGCATCACCGAATACATCGTGGAAGCAGTTGGCCTGATGCTGGTGGCCGTGCTCAGCCTGGCGACCGTCAAGTCCGGGATCGCGCGCCGCGTCTTGTCCGTCGCGCCTCGGTAACGCGACTTGGTGTTGCGCCAGTTAGCCGCGCAGCGGTGGCAGACATTCACCAGGGCGCACCTGCAAAAGCACCGACCCACGGTAACGACCGGTCGTTATTTGACAGCGGCAGGCTCCAACACAATCTCCAACGTATCAACGCGGCTTGGGTCAAGCGTCACTTGAACAGCGGAGAACCGATCCGAGTAGGCGAAATTATAGGCCTCCGACAGCGGCGTCAACGTGGCGGCCCATTGATTGAAGTTGCTCGTTCCGGGCTGCAACTTATTGAAGAACTGATCCGTGCCGTAGCCAAACCACTGGCTACTGGGCAACGAGCCAAACGCGGCGCCGCCGCCCACTTTCGTTTGGCTTCCCACGGCACCGATATTGATCCCAGACAAGAGGTCGCCCACAACCCACCCATAGACGTCGTTCGGTGGAGCGGTCTTTCCAGTTGCTGAATTCAAGACGTAGAGTGCATTCCCGCCGTAGATGCCGGTTGGGTTGACGAGATCCTGGTAAGCGAATTTCATCGTTTGCTCGCCGTTGATCGCGCTCAACGTACCGGTCAGCGTAATGTCGAGATTGGCATCGATCGTGGCCACCAGGTTATACGTCTGTTTGGCTTTCGCTCCGCTCGTCGGTACGGTGGGGCCGACGCCAGCGAACTGCCCGCTGATCGTGGCGATCACGCCGTTGCCGAGCGTAGGCACAAGCTGGCCGACTGACGTACCGGGCCCGAACGACTGTAATAACGAATTCAAGTAATCTTGCATCGTATTGTAAGGCGTCACGGGTACCCCGGCCGGAGGCGGCAGTATCGGCGGATACGAACCGGGGCCGATGATCCTCGCAAAATTCTTGCCAGGCTTCGGACCATTGCCGCTTTGCTGGAACTGACCCGGCACCAGGGCCGGGATCGCGTTCGCGATTCCCGAAACCGGCGGCGTTGTTAGCGAATTCAGCGCGTCGTAGACCATCTTGGTCGTCACGCCGGGCTTGAGCCCATGGTCTGACTCGATGATCGTCGCACCCTGCTTCGCATTCAGCGTCATCGGGATACTCCAGTAGTCAATGCTCGTCAAATCCGCGACGTCGGCCTGAGCGCCCGTGTACGTCATCTCCATCTTGTCGTATCGCATGAAGAAGTTGGGATCCGTCACCGACTGCGCGGGCTCATAGCCGGCCCCCTGCACCTTCCAGCGCTTGCCGTAGCAGATGTAAACACGCCCGCCGCTAAAGTTGGAAATGGCGATCCCGTCGCTCAAATCGGTAAGTCGATACCAGTTGCCGTCGTACGGGTAGGTGGGTGCACCGGATTGCTGATCAAGCGACTTGATTGCAGTCTGGTCCTTGAGGTTGAGAATCGACACCGGCAGGGGCGTTTGATCCGTCTGGAGCCCCGGGACAAAACCGACGGATATCTCGGCTGGATTGAGCCCACTGTTGTTCGTAAAGACAACCTCCAGCGGGGTCACCTCTGCTTGAGCCTGCCCATTGCTGGCCAAGCTGAAAACGCTCAACAGCGCCAACCGCAACAGGAGATCGCTTCGATTCATTGCCCCTCGCAAGACACTGTGCGCAAATGATCGCATGGCCTACCCCTTCGAATTGAAAATGGAAATTAGAGTCCTTTGAACGCCGTATTGACGGCGTCGGTTACCTTGCCCCGCGAAGCCAGCCGTCCCGCCAGGATGGCTTCGATGTTCACGTCGTACCGCCAGCTCGCCATCCAGTGGCGGATCGTTCTGGCGGGGACGCGATGCGTATCGCGTGTGGCGTCCGCGAGCCGCTGCGCCCAGGCGTCGAACAGTTTGTCGTCGACGTACTGCCGGTACTTGAGCAAGACCCGCAGCTCCTGCCACCAGGGCGAATCCGGTTCGGCCAATTCCAGCGCGTAGCCGTGTTCCACCGCGTAGCATGCATACTGTTGTGTTTCCTCGTTCAACCCGTTGCCTCGATCCACCACGATGGGTGAAATCTGCTGAGCAATCGCTTGCCGAAAGCGATCCAGGTTCCATTGGCGAGCCGTCTCGAGAAGCTGACTGCTGTAGTCGTATTCGCCGGGATCATCCCCAACCTCGGTATAGAAGTACTGGTCGGTTTCCAGCACAACCCCGGCGTCGCCAGCCAATCGCCGTGCACGATGGCTCTTACCGCAAGCGGGCAAACCGCGCATCAGGTAAACGATTCTCCGCGGTTCATCCATCGCTCGCCGTCACCTTTCTTCGTCTTGCTTTCCGGGTTTCTGACTGTTGATCCACAGCTTAAGCGATTTAAAGTCCCTCGCACCACCGTCGCGGTCGTTGTCGCCGTGGGCGGCCGGCTTTAGATCGAACTTCCACTCGGATCTGCCGTCCTTGGCATCCGGAAGTGTAACAACGGGCCGGTCATCGAATCGGCCCGTCTGTGGACCTACCTTGTTAAGAAAGCGGTTGCCGACGTCCCCACGGACCCGCTCGTCAGACGAATCGGCAGCTGCCTGTGGACCATCCCGGAGAGGTTCGGCTTCGGAGTCATTCGGCATTTCGTCCTGACGACGCACAATGAGGCTCCACCGGTGTAGCATGCCGAAACGCTCGCTACGCGTTGCCCTGACCATCAGCTGCCACACGCCGTTAATGTTCCTGCCATTAAAGTGGCTCAGGCCCGGCTGTTGCTTGAGCACCCCCTCGGGCGCAAATGTCCCTCGATACGGAGCCTTGGCTTTGGTGATCGGAGACGGCGAGGCATCATCAAATGTCGTCTGTTCAAAATTATTCCCGCTGCCCCCGACTTCGGTGAACAGTTCGATCCGCTGGCCGTCCGGTCCCATCAAGTAGGCATCCAGATCCGCGACGTTCGAATGGGTAATCGACAGCTCCACGTTCAGATCGCCAATCACATAATCTTCCTCGACCTCAATCTCCGAGATGATCGTTTTGCGTGGCGGAAGCACATCGCCACTGGGGCTGCGATAACTGGTACCAGGCGCTGCCTGGTTTCTGGCGACTTCCTCCGCGGTCAATAATGCGTCGCCGTTGGCATCGATCGCCTCGAACTCCAGCAGCTTTGCGTCCGTCCACACCGACGAAAACTCGAACATCTCGATCTGGCCATCGCGATTCGAGTCCAACTCGTAGAACCAAGGCGGCATAGCGACAGCCGGA
The DNA here is from genome assembly GCA_030432015.1 of bacterium. Classification (GTDB taxonomy): domain Bacteria; phylum Planctomycetota; class Planctomycetia; order Pirellulales; family Pirellulaceae; genus ARS98. The sequence goes on along the minus strand of JAUIHJ010000247.1, from coordinate 5,563 downwards.
GCCGTCATTTCATCCTGCAATTCGACCAGGAAGAGGTACAATTCGCTGCGGGACAACCCACCGTCTTGATCACGGTCAGCGCGGCCAACCGGAATCCCCACATCCTGAGCTTCCGCGGGTTCCAGCCGGCCGTTTCGATTCCGATCAAAACGTGCGATCACGCTGCCGGCTAGATAGGCTTGCCCTCCGCCATTTCGCATGGCCCGCGACGCGTCTTCCTTCGCGTCCGGGCGTGTCGATGGTCGCACGCCGCTGCCGGTCCGCCACGCTTTCTTGACAAGTTCGCCGGTCGCACCGTCGAGCAGCCGACGCCGGGCGTAACGCTGCCCCAACTCCAACCGACTCAAGCGATTGTCGTTGTCCAAATCGTCGTCAAATGGATTGCGGTGGGTCCATTTGTTCCCCTCCGCCTCGACGCGATCAATGTGCCCATCGCCATTGCGATCGTAGCGCGCGAGGGTTCGGTCCGCAAAGTCCAAGTCGTCCTGGGTGTATGGGTACTTAACCCTGGCCAAGCCAAATTCCGGCACCAACGGTTGGTCGGGATCCGGCCCAAAGGGCTTCACACTACTTTCACCCTCCGGATTGACGTCCCGACCACTGACGCCGTTTCGCAACGCAGAATAAGCTCTGGCCGCCTCTTGCAGCTTGTCGATCTCATTGGGTCGGTCGATCGACATGCGACGCGCCCGCATGATCCGCTCGAGATATGGGCGGGCCAACGGCGTGATCTCGTCCGGCTCGATGGTGCCGTCTTGATTCTTGTCCAGCCGCTCGAGTGCCTCGCGCAGTCCCGACTGCGCGCACGCCGGCGCATTCCAGTTGGCCAATGTCGCCAGGCTCGCCGGCCACACCAGCAGCCACGGCAGCACCATCAATCTTCGCGTCATGACCCGTGTCATGGATTGCATCCCCTCCTGGAATTAGCGACCGCCTCGGTTACGCGAAACAGGCGACTGCGGTACTGCGTTGGTCGTCGACGACGGTGTGAATGTTGGACGCGGCGTCGATTCGGACCGCCCGCGATTTGACCGGTCTTCACCTGTCAAGGCTTGTTGTAACATCAGTTCGAGTGCGGCGCCGCTGGTTGTGGACAGAATGCCGACGGCCTGCTCGCTACGGACGTCCATCAATTGCGCGAGTTGCTCAATCTCGCGAAACAATTGCTCGGGCGCGATCACAATCAATGAGTTGCTGGCCGCATGAACGGCGATCGTCATGGTCGGTTCGAGGCTCCGCGCGGGCGGATTGGCAGCCTTCTTGGGGGCCGCCTTCTTGGCTTCGGCAGGTTGACTGGCTGCCTGCTCTTTGCCGGGCGCCGCATCGCGCTGTTCGAGCGGTGATGCGCCCTTTCGATTCGGCGCGCCGGACGGACTCGGTTGGCCTGGCTGAGTGGCTTGATTCGTCTGCCGTGCGCCGGACGCCCCGCCGATGCGCCCCGCGTACGCCTCGCGGATCACCGCAGCGACTTCGTTGGCATCAATATGCACCAACTCAATCATGTGCGCCGTACCATACGTCTCGACCGCAGTGATGCTGCTATCCTTATCGATAATCTTGAGATAGTTCTCAATCAGCTCGATATCGCTAGCTGTCCCCTGCACAATCAATCGATTCAGACGTGAGTCAGCAGCCACCGTAATCGTATCGGCAATCAACGTTGTGGTCCCGTCCCGCGAGGTGACAAAACTGCCCAGCGCTGAATTCGCCGATGACACGTAGCCGTTGACCAACGTCCCCTCCTCGTCCCCTCGAAGCGATTCGCCGCCGTCCAACAGCTCTGCCAGTAAACGCAAGGCGTCGACCGGCTTGGCATACTTGAGGTAGAAAACAATTGGAGCCGATGGCAACGATTGCTCGGGCCCGACGATGGTTCGCAAGTGCTGTTCAAACTGATCGAGTGCTTCGGTATCCTCCGACTGCAGCAACAAACCTCGAACCGTCAACTGACAACGAATGACGGGTGCCTGGCCCCCTGTTTGCTCGGTAAGCACGCGTGAACTGGGTGTTTGCGGACGTACGGGAGTCTGTGGGTGCCGCTGCGCAAGAATCGGCTTGGACGCATCGACCCTCGCCGGCTCGCCCGCTACCACACGTTCGGTCCGCTCCAACTGGGGTTCGGTTGCTGATGGCAACAGGATGATCGGGTTGGGCAGTCGCCAGAACTTGGCCGCCGTCTCCAAGACGCGTTCGGCTTGCCGGCCCGTCAGCGGAAAGACCCGAAGTTCGTCGCCACCGGCTGCCCCGTTCCCTGCATCCAAGCCGGCCACGATCTTCTTGATTTGCTCGATCTGAGCTCGCTTGGCGCGAACGAACAGACGCATATTCCCGGGATCGGCGTCGATCTTCGGCGCGTCGGGGTCGATCGCTTCGGGATCATCAAACACGTCGGGCAAATCGAGCATCTCTTCCAGCAGGCTGACGGCAAAGTGGGGATCGACCGTCTTCAATGGAATCACCTCGAATTCAGGCACCGACGCCTGCAGTTGCCGTACCGTTTCCGCGATTTCCGTTTGGACCTCAGGCGTTGCCAAGGCAACCACGCTGCCGGCGGTCTCATCCATCGACAACCGCACAGGCTTGTCGGCAAGCAGCGTCAGCAATACGTTGTAAACGACCTCGACATTGCCACCTTCGACGAAGTGCGATTGCAGCACCGATTCGCCGTCGTTGGAGATCGCAACGCTTGGCTTGTCGATGGCCAACACCAGGCTCTCGATAAGCTGTACCTTGTCCTCGACGCCGGTGACAAAGATATTTTTCCCTTGGAGGTCAGCGGAAATACTGACGTCGATTCCAATCATCTCGCCCGTTGCCAAGCCCATGTGCGGTCGAGCAACAATCAGAATGTCCTCGGCATCCACATGCTGCAAAGCGAAACTCTTCACGACGGTTCCGTTATCCAATGTCGAAGGCTGAAACCCGGCCACGATCCTCTTGACACTTCGCAACTTTCCCGCCGTGTCCGTGATCATGAGTTGATTTGTCTTAGTGAAAACGGCCGGGGTTGTCATGAACTTGAGTGCCGACAGTTCTTCCACGGCATCTTCGGCCTTGAGCTCACCCAAGGGGAAAATGCACTTTACGACCTCGTGGTCGGGTAGCGCATCAAGCTGTTCCACCGTGACGAGTTTCGCCAGTACTTCCAACTGACGCATACTTCGCGGATCACTAAGGTCAATCACCGAAAGCAGCCTGCCACTGCGGACCAGCGTAAAGCCCTGCGGCAGGAGAAACAGATTGATCCGGTCAATGGCCTCCTGCAACGTGAATGCCCGCGGATCCGAGTAAGTAAAGCTGCCTGTCGGCAGGTCACCGATATGCAATGCCAGAGACGACTCGTCGGTGAGCCACTTGATCACATCTCGCCACCGGGCGCCGTCGAACGAAAATCTCAGTGTCCCGGCGGGCTCCGCTGTGAGGTCGCCGGATGCGGCCTGGCCATCGGCCGCCGCAGCCTCGCCTTGAGAAGCCTCGCCCAGTGCCGGTTTCGAAACGGGTTCATCTTGCGCTGCGACGGATCCCGCCGCTGCTCCGGTGACAAGCAGCAGCACCCATAACCCAAGCCGTGCGCCGCACGCAGTCCGGGAGATCGCCAGACCACTCGGACCATTCCGTTCGACGCAATACAGACCCATTGGGCAATTCCCCAAAATGCAGGTTGACGACAGCGCCCTGGGCAGGTTACAGAGCGGGCAGGCCCGAAGGCAAACGACATGAGTGGATGGCAGGCTGCTTCCGTCGGAAATCGCGACGGGCACCCCTTATCCTACCTGGGTGCGCCGGAAATTCAACGATTCGTCGACATCCGTTCGAGCCACTCTGCTGTTCATAAGATCCAGCAACGCCGAACGTTACGAATCTAACTGTGGTTTCGAGCCGCGCGGGCTCTGTTCAGCTTATTCGTCGCGAAGCTCGCCGCCGTCGAGTTCGGCAGGCTCTGGCGGTTCAATCGTTTGGCGGACCTGGCCGTTGGTGCCATTCCAAATCCTCAACACGCTATCATGTCCGCCAGCGACAAGCACTGTTGCGTCAGGCGTGATATCAATACTGTGCATGAAGTCAGCCGCTCCGCCGAAATTGCGGATCGTGCCGCCATTGGTCGAGCGAATCAGCCGCACGATCGGATCACCGGACGCCGTGGCGATGTCGGGTGTGTTTCCGATGAACTGCAGCGAGGTGACCTGTTTCTTGAACCCGGCAATGGTGCGCGTTTGATCGCCGTCTTTGGCATTCCAAATCTTGACCACACCCTCGGCGCCCGCACTGGCAAGCACTTGGCCGTTGCCCTGCCACGACACACTCAAGACATGGTGCGTGTGGCCTTCAAAGCGACGCAGCAGTTTGCCGCTGGCAACTTCGAACGTGCGGAGGTACTTGTCGGAACCACAGGAGGCGACCACCTTTCCATCGGGCGAGAATCGGACGCCATGAACCGTATCATCGTGGGCGCCCAGAATCGCCCGCTGCAAAGATCCGTCCTTGACGTTCCAGATTTTCACCTCGCCGCTCCGCGAAGGTTCGCCGCTGCCGGTGGCGAGTTGCGTCCCGTCGCCGTTGAAATCCAGAGCGAGCACGCGGTTGACGAGCTGTGTGGGATCCTTCACATCACCGATGGTGCGAGCCAACTCCCATCCGGGGTTAACTTCCCAGACGATCGCAGATCGATCATCCGCGCCGCTGACCAGTTCATCATTGGAGACGAATGCCAGACCGCGGATCGGCCCTTGATGTCCGACCAGGCTGGCGATCGCCGCCCCCGTTTCGCCATCCCAGCAATGGACCGCGGGAAATTCGCCTCCGCTGGCAAGCTGGCTCCCATCGGGAGAAAACGCCACCGCATGCAGCGGCCGCTCAGTCGTGGTCGCCGCCTTCTTCGCTTCCTCGACAGCTTGCTGCGCAGCGACGAATGCTGTCTCGGCAGCCGCCAGCAGCTGCTTCGTCATCGGAACCAGCTTCGTCGCCTCCTCCAATTCTCGTGCTGCGATCACGCTGAGTTGCTCGGCCGTGTTCTTCGTCGCCAACGCGGGACGGAGCGCGGTCGCGGCATCATTGTAAGGCTTCTGTGTTGCCGTCACCTGCGCTGCCGCATCGGCGACCGCTTTCGCCGTCTCGGTCACCGCCTTGGCCGGTGCCGCTTGAGCAGCGCGGGCCGTGGCGGCACGCTGCGTGAGCGTCACGACTGCCTTTTCGGCTTCCTCTTTGGCAGTTGCCAAGTCAGCTTCGTCGGGCGACTGCTGGACGAGCGTTGCAAGTCGCGCTGCCCTGGCTTTCGCCAACGTAACCTGCTCGGCAGATTCGGTTGCCTCGCGGTCTGCGGTCGCTTTGGCCAGCGTCGCTGCCTGGGCAGCAGCTGCGGCGTCAATCGCACGTTTCTCCGCCGCGATCTTGGCGGCTTCGGCCTTTGTCACGGCAGCCATTTTCTCGGTGGCATCCTTCGTGGCAGCCGCCAACGCGTCCGCCGTGGCTTTGGCTGCGGCCGTTTTCACGGGCAAATCTTTCTCGGCCGCCTCGAAGCTGCGCTTGGCCGCGTCGCGCCGAGCCGTGGCCGCAGTCTGGCGCT
>JAUIHJ010000246.1 GCA_030432015.1 bacterium | reverse complement strand
ATCGACAATCCGATTGGCGCCACCACAATTTCCAACGCCAGTGGCGACATCGTGGGGACCACGACTGGGATGGTCCGAACCAACATCCTCACGATCACCGCGCCCCTGGGAAGCATTGGTGAAACGGGGGGCGTGATCGGAGATAACCGAGTTGACGTGCAGTTGGTGCAGAGCCCGGGCCGGCTCACCCAGCTCAATGCCCAGGCGCCCGCCCCCTCACCCAACGGGACGGTCGCCATGAGCATTCAGGGGCTGTTGCGGGATCCGGCGATCGTGGACTTCATGCCGAATATCGACCTCGTTAAGGCAGGAAACAACGTTGACCTGGTGTTGCCGGCCGGACTACAGCAGACCAGCGTGTCGCTCAGCAGCGTCGGCATCAACGTGTTCGAGACCGGCCGCGTCGTCGACTATCCGACAATTTCCTTGCCCCCAGCCAATTCCACTTCGCCTCCGCGAACAACGTCCGTTGAAGACCATTGGCCGCCCACGGGGACCAGCCCCGCCAACCCCGATCCCGGGTTGTTTGGGACCGGCAACGCGACCATTGACACGACCTACACCTTCACCGGACAGTTCAACGCCGGGGCGGAAACACGCCGAATTCAAGCGGGCAACGACATTGATATACAAGGCTGCTCGACAACCGGTTGCCCCGGGCCCACCTGCGACGTCAGCCTACTGGGCAATACGGTCCTGACCAGTCTGACCAACGGCGTTATCAACGCCAACACCAATGGTTCGATCGACCTGACGGAGGTCGTGGTCGAAACAGCGAACCGCGCGATGCGCGTGGGCGTCATCCAATCCACCAAGAGTTCGGTCCGCTTGACGGTCCCTGATACCACGGCGACCGGCGAAGATCTCACCCTGTTCGACAGTACGGGTGTGCTGCCGGACGGTTCCCGGATCAATGCGGACACGTCGGTCTCGCTGTTCGTCGGGGACAACGTCTTCATGCCAGGAAATGTGCTGGCACCGGCGGGGGCCAGCCAGATCAATGCCGGCACGACGGTGCTGATCGAAGGCGATTACACCAATGCCGATGCGGGCGTGGGGACCGTGATCGACCTGCGCGGCCTGATCACGGGCAACCTTGCCGGCACGATTACCGATCCCAACGATCTGGCGATGGTGGTCCTCGTCCGTGGTGATGCGGATGCTGATATCGTCAGCCTGACCAACATCACGTCCGGTAGCGGAACGACGGTGCAAACCAACGGCGCCAACGATGTGATCCAGGCCGGAAGTAACGCGGCCGTTGACGTCAGCATGCATCCGCCGGTGGCGACCAACAGCGGTGGCGTGCTCCACGAAATCCTGGCGCTGCTGACTGTCGATGGCGGAGACGGTACCGACGACGCCTTCTCGGCCGACGACAGTGGCGACCTGACTGCCGACGCAGGGGTCCTGACCTTTGATACGATCACCGGTTTTCAGATGACAGCCGGAATCAAGTACTTGCAGATTGAAGACTTGACGCTGACCATGGGGCAGGGGGGCGATACGCTCGACGTCGACAGCTCCAACGCCGCAACCGATTCCAAGGTATTCGGCAACGCAGGTGAAGACACCATCAACGTCAGCAAGCTGGCAAACCTCCCGCTGACCGGCAATGCCTGTCTCCAAACAGCCGACACGGTCGACTGCATTGCCGGCGTGCTGCGGATTGCCGGCGGCAGCGACTACGATACGCTGAACATCATTAATACGGGCCAGACCTCCGGTCGTGCAGGAACATTGACCGGCACCACCGTCACCGGGCTCAATATGGGGCCCGAGGGCGTCGAGTATACGCAGGTGGAAGCGGTCGACGTGACGTTGGGGCAGGCAGCTGACGCCTTCCTGATCACCAGCACCGCGGCGCCGCAGCCGAACGGCAACACGACCATTTCCGCCGTCCACGGCGGTGGTGGACAGGACACGCTGACCGCGACCGGTGGCGGCGGACCGAACTCGCCGCTGGTGCTCTACGGCGATTTCACCAGCACCGGCACGCCCGACAATGACATGATCGACGCGTCCGCGGCGACCAACGGCGTGATGGTCGACGGCAACGAGGGCGTTGACACGATCACCGGCAGTCAAGGTGGTGACAATCTGGCCGGATCCGCCGGCGATGACGTTATCAACGGGCAGGACGGCCCGGACAATATCTTGGGTGACTCGGGTTTTGAAGTCGATCTACGCTCGCGCGTCACCACGATCATCACGACCCACACGCCCGGTGCGGACACACTCCAGGGCGAAAACGGCCACGACAACCTGTTTGGCGATCACGCAATCCTGACACCGGCTGCCGGCGCACAGCTCGTCACCACGACCACCGACCTGACCAGCATCGAAACAGCCAACGAAAACGTCGGTGCCAACGATCACCTCAGCGGCGGCGCCGACAATGACATCGTCTTTGGCGGTCAGGCGGATGACACGCTGTTCGGGAATTCCGGTCACGATCATGTGCTGGGCGACAACGGTCGCTTTGAATTCGGCTCCGGCACGCCACACTTCGTGCCGCACCGCGACTTTGGCGGCAATGACAACATCTTCGGCGACAGTGGCAACAATGATGACCCGGCCGGCAACGACGTGCTCTACGACGGGCCGGCGGACGACGAATTGGACGGCGGACCTGGGGACGACATCTTTCGACTGATGCCTGGCAACGAGCAGTTCGCCGACGGCAGCCATGACTACCTGTCCGACATCCGCGGCAGCGACACGGTGGACTTCTCGCTCGCCATGACACGCTCCGATTGCTTGACCCCGGCCACCGCAACGGACCTCTGCGGGATCATGATCGACATGGATCTGGTTGGCTTCACCACCGCCGCCTTCAGCCCGCTGGGCCCCGGTTCGCGGTCACCGATTTCCGACGACGCGCCCCAGCAGGTACCGCAGGACCCGACGATCGACGATCGCCTGTCGATGCTGCGAATCGGGGACTTTGGGCAGACGGACGACACGCCCAGCCCGTTTGAAAACGTCATCGGCAGTCAATTTAACGATACGTTTTGGATCGAGGCACTGACGGTGGGTGGCGACATTCCACAGAACGGTCCTCCGGTCGCACGTAACGTCAACGGCAACCCGCCCGTCGTGGGTGACGCGGCCGTGCCCCCCGGTGACAAGCTCTGGTTCGACGCGGAAGGTCGAACCGTCTTGGACACGGGCTTATCCCTGACCGCAGTCGGCATCGGAACGATCACATATCAGAGCATCGAGACACTCTGCGTTTTCGATCAGGCTCCCCGGATCATTGATGATGGGGACGACGCCTACACCCAAGATCCGATCACGGCGGTCTCCAATATCAGCCCACTTACCGGCTGGCATCGAGTTCCGGGCCTTGGATACGGCGGAGATTATCGCTACCACTTGCCCATGGCCGCTGGCGGCCCCTACACGGCGACCTGGACATTCAATGCGCTGGTACCCGGCAAGTACCGGGTGTCGGTAACGTACCCGCCCAACCCCTCACATCCCGAAGATGGTTCCCTGGGGACGGACGCTCCATTTTCCGTGTTTGATGACGGACAGCTTCTGGCGACGCGTGACGTTGACGAGCAATTGCCGGCCACCAGTTTCTTCGACGCCGGCGTGTTCTGGCAGGACCTGGGAATCTTCGACACGGAAAGTCATACCTTGACGGTCCAGCTTAGCGATCTCTCCAACGGACAGGTCATGGCCGACGCCATCCGCATCGAACCCGTTGCCAAGGGTCCGTCCGTTCGCGTTCTCCAACTGGATACCCAGCAGTCCATCCAGGATGCCATCAGCATCGTCCCGATGGCGACCACGATCGAGCAGCCGGTGACACGGACCTTTGTCATTCAAAATCAAGGGGACGAAAACCTCGAGATTGACGCGATTGCAATCGCCGGACAGGGTGCCTCGAATTACACCCTGACATCGGCCGTTTCCCCGCTTCCCACAACCGTGCTTCCTGGCGAGTCGATATCCTTCAATGTCAGGTTGAATGCCACCGCGTCCAATGGCTTCGGCCCGTTTCCGGTCGACGTTCAGATCTTCAGCAATGACATGTCGACCAGTGTGCCTCGCAAGCCCGGAGCCGGAGTCCCCACCGGCACGCCGGGAATGGCCGTCGAACCGTTCACCTTCCAGATCGACGGCTTGGTCAGCGATCGCGTGATCATTGACGATGGTGACGCCGATTTCTCCGTGGTGGGCGTTTGGCAGACGCCCGGTTCCGCCGGTTTCCAGGGGGACGGCCTGTTTGCGCCGGCCAACAACAGCGGTGATCGAGCGATTTGGAGCTTCGATGGACTGCCCGACGGTCTCTATCGGGTCTCGACAAGCTACTTCGCCGAGGTTGGCGCATCGACGGCGGCTCCCTTTACCGTGTCGAATGCGAACGGCCCGCTCGGATCGGCCATCATTAACCAGACCCAAACTCCCGAGCAGTTGGGCGGATTTCGTGATGCGGGTGTCTACTGGGTTGACTTGGGCGGCCCCTATCAGCTCGTCGGCGGCGTACTGAAGGTCAATCTACTCGATACCGCCAACCAACCCGACCGGATTGTGCTCGCCGATGCCGTCCGTGTAGAACGCGTGTTGACCAGCGTGCCGGATCTTCGCGTCGAAGTCGACGGCCAGGAAGTTCCCCTGGGCGGCGTTGTCAGTTTCGGCACGCACTTCCCGCTGAACGAAGTCACCAAGACATTCCAAATCACCAACATTGGCACCGGGACGCTGACCATCAATGAACCGCTTGAGATCCCACCCGGATTCACGCTTGTGCAATTCGATGGTCAAACACCCACAGGCAGCCTGACGGCAACGGCCCCCACATCCTTCCAGCTTCGCTTCGATAACGGCGGACCGGGCACCTTCCGCCAGCAGGTGTCGTTCGCGAACGACGATCCGAACGAAGACCCGTTCAACTTCTTCGTAACGGCCGACTCGTTGTCGTCACAGATCATTGACGATCAGGACACATCGGGATTCACGGCAAGTTCCGGATTCGCCGAATCTGGCAGCGGGCTCTCGAACGATCAGGGATTCAGAAGCCGCGTTCACTTCGTCAATGGCAGTCCCGGCAGCTTTACCGATACGGCAACCTGGACGTTTGATAATCTTACGGCAGGTCAAGAGTATATCGTTTCCGCGACATGGTCCCCCGCGGCTAACCGGGCCACCGACGCCCCATTTACCCTGACCGGGATCGATGATACGAACCTGGACCCGCCTAACGACGCCGACGGCCAGTTGACGCTGGACTTGAATCAGCGACTCACGCCCAATGACCGCGCGGTCAATGGCACCCAATTCGAGGATCTTGGCTTCTTTACGGTCACCGGAACGTCCCTCACGGTAACGCTCAGCAACGACGCCAATGGCCAAGTGATCGCCGATGCGATTCGGATCGAGCCGGTGGTCTCGCCACAGATCGTGGTCGAATATAACGGCACGCGGCTCCAGGACGGCCAAGGGACCATCAGTTTTGGCGCCGCGTCGCTCGCCGGCGGTGGTGCCACGATCAATCGCACCATCACAATTCGCAATGAGGGCCAACGCGCCATGGCGCTCGGCAGCCCAATCCTGCCGGTCGGATTCAGCATTGTCGGCGACTTTCCGCCGTCGATTCCGGTCAAAGGTTCCGCGGACGTGGTGATTGGGCTCAGTCGAACTGCCGCGGGGGCCTATGCGGGTACGCTTCGTATCCTGGCCGACGAATTCGACGAAAACCCCTTCGACATTGACCTGACCGGTAGCGTTCTGACGTCCGGAACCATCATCGACAACGGCGATGGTCTGCCGGGCTATACCTCGACAGGCTTTGCAAGTTACAGCGGACAAGGGCGGAACGGCAACGTGCAAGCCGCTGGGCCCGGAAACGGTTCGAGTACTGCCACGTTCACCTTTGATGTCACGCCTGGCCTCTATCGCGTCGCCACGACGTGGTCCGCCTACTTCAATCGCGCGACCAATGCACCCTACCATCTCTACGATGGAACGACCGTGGGAACGCCGCAGGTCACAACCGCGATCAACCAACAAGTGGCGCCCGGCGACTTTAGTGACGCGAGCTCGGATTGGGAAGATCTAGGAATCATTCGTGTCACCGGCACGACGCTTAGCGTGCAGTTGACCAATGCCGCCAATGGCGATGTGGTTGCCGACGCGGTCCGAATCGAACCGCTGCCGGACCAACCCGAAATTGCGATCTTTGATTCCAATGGCAACAACATTCTGATCGATGGCCACTTCGATTTCGGCGCAGTAACGCCGGGAACAACACCAACCGAGACGTTCACCATTCAGAATCTGGGAACGCGTGACCTGTCGATCGGCACGATTCGGATGCCGGCTGATTTCGTTCTGCTGACTCCCCCGGCAGCGACAACATTGACGCCCTTTGATGCTGTCGGAACGTCCGACGAGACCACTTTCGCGGTGCGTTTCGAGCCCCCCGGCGACGGCGACTCCATCGGCGAGTTGCGGATGCCGAACAACGACAGCAACGAAAATCCTTTCGCGTTCTTCCTGACGGGAACGGTGCAGCCTGCGCTCCTGATCGTCGATGACAGCGACGGGCCCGGCTCACCTGGCTACAGCGACACGGGCTTCTCATTCATTTCCGGGCAGGGCTTTCGCAACAACGTCAGCGAATCGACGCCCGGCGCAGGCAATACCGCCACCTGGACCTTCGACGTCGATGCGGACACAAGTTATCGCGTTTCGGCCACCTGGACGAAATTCTCGAATCGTGCCACCGACGCGCCTTACACGATCGCGGGCATCGCCGGCGGTAATGACGTGACCTTCCAGGTTAATCAACAGCTCGCCCCCAACGACTTCAGCGATTCCGGAGCGAATTGGGAAGACCTGGCGATTGTGCGGACCGTGGGTACGACACTTACGGTAACACTCGCCGACAACGCCAACGGGAATGTCATCGCCGACGCGATTCGCATTGAAGCGCTTCCCGATCACGGTCCGGCAGTCCTGGTCTCAGAAGGCCAGGCGCATTTGCCTGATGAGACCGGCACCGTTTCGGTCACCGCCGTCGTTGGATCCCCGGTCAGCACGACGATCAACGTCGTCAACATGGGAACCTCCGCCCTGTCACTCAACAATGGCTCGCTCCAATCAGCGTTGCTCGGGATCCCGGGTTTCAGCCTGGTCGGACCAGGCTTTGGCAGTACGTCTCTGGCGCCCGGCGCTGCGACCACATTCGCCGTGCAACTTGATGCCGTCAGCTTGGGCACCTACGCCGGGACCATCCAGTTTGACAACAACGATCCAGCTTCAAACCCCTATGAGTTTTCCATCCATGGCACCGTCGACGCCGCCTTCGCAATCATCGACAACAGCGACCCGGTGGGACCGCCCGGATATCAAGAGACCGGAAGCTGGTCCCAGTGGAATGGGCAAGGATACCAGAACAACGTCGCGGAAGGGCCGGCCGGCGGTCCCGTCGAATCTGCAAGTTGGACGTTCACGGTCGTCGACGGCGGCATCTACGATGTTGCGGCGACATGGACGGCATACACCAACCGTGCCACGAACGCCCCGTATGCCATCAGCGGTGTGACGCAACCCGCCACCGTGGAAGTCAACCAGCGTCTGGTGCCCAACAGCTTTCAGGATTCTGGCGCGAATTGGCAGAGCCTGGGGAACTTCACCGCCAGCGGAACGACACTGACCGTGACGCTCTCCGGCACCACAACCGGAAACGTGATTGCCGATGCGATTCGGCTCGAAAGGATCACCGACCCGGAAATCCAGGTTCAGGCCGGGGCCGTAGCGATTGCCGATGGAACCGGCAGTTTCAACTTCGGCCGGCAGTTCGTCAACGCGAGCGGCGGCGGACAACTCTTCACCGTAACCAACGTCGGCGCTGCCCCGTTGACGCTGCAGCCCATTACGGTCAACGGCGACTTTACACTCGACACATCAACGTTTCCAAATTTCACGGCAAACCAAAGTCTGGCGGTCGGGAGCAGCATTCAGTTCGAAGTTGTCATGAATACCGCGAGCGCAGGCAACAAGTTCGGCTCGGTTGCATTTGGAAACGGAGACGCAGACGAAGGGCCATTCGAATTCGCCTTGCTGGGTACCGTCACCAATACCGTCATCATCGATGATGGCGATGCCATTGGGTACAGCGACACGGGTAACATGCAGGTCTGGTCGCAAGGCTTCCAAAACGACGTCCACGAGGCTGTCGTCGGTGGGGCTGCCCAGTCCGCCACCTACACGTATGCTGACGTGCCGGCCGGCATCTATCGAATCTCTGCGACATGGACGCCGTACTTCAATCGGGCCAGCAATGCGGTCTATACGATAAATGCCAATCCCGCCAACCCGATCAATCAACGACTGGCTCCCAGCAATACGGCCTCGACACCTCAGGGGACGGTTGTGCAGGACCCGGGAACGGGCTTCTTTTTCGCCGACCTGGACAACGCCTTTGCCTTCGCTGGCGGGACGCTAACAATCGGCGTGTCCGATGCTGGCGCCAACGGCAACGTGATCATCGATGCCATTCGCGTCGAACGAACGGGGCCGCTACTGGCAGCCGATGGACAGCATCCGGAGGGCAGGGGGGCGGAACGCGTGGCACCAGGTCAGATTGAGCTCGCCCTGCACAACGCCATCGGCTACTGGATGCGCCGCGATCCGGTCGCCGCTGCCGGGTTGCAGGACGTTCAGGTCATTGTCAAAGATCTGCCCGGCGCCGTCCTGGGGCTTGGATCGTTCACGACCCCCACGATCTGGCTGGACGAGAATGCGGCGGGATACGGCTGGAACGTGGCAAGCATTGCGAACACGCATCATCCCGCCGCAACTTCCATCGACTTGCAGTCCGTGATCACACACGAGTTGGGGCACGTTCTGGGGCTGCAAGACGTGGATCCACGACTCGACGCGCACGATGTGATGGCGGGCGCACTAGGCAGCATCGACAAATGGCACGATATCGGGTCGCACTTCGACAATCGCCACTCGGAACGGTCGCACGAGACGTTGCTCGACCAGTTCTTTGCGGACTTTGCAGAGTCAGAAACCGACGCCCAGGACCTTCCTTAAATGGCCGGGTGCAATTCGGCGACAATCCGGGACCGGCTCGCTTTTCGCCGCCCATTAGATTCAACTGCGGAAAAACCGCCTGTCGGCGAAAAAGGTGCCTATCCCGCTGACGGGGTGTGCGCTGCTGAATCGCGCTCGGCCATTTAGCGACCCTCGCCAGACGGTGAACGCGCTTCCTGGATCCGGCGAGCGTTGCTGCGAAGTGTTCGTCGCGGTGACGGCATGGGAGTGAAGGCAAGGAATCACAATTCGCGCGGGCCACTTTCTGCACCGCGTCAGTTTTCATACGATCGATGGGACACGCTCAACCCCGAACTCCAATGAAAGACATGCAGCACGGCGATATTGACCGGACGATCATCAGCAGTCACGGGCCGTCAGGCGGTTCCGCGTCGCTCGATGTATCGCAACCGAATGTTGCCTTTATTGTCGGCGGCCGCCCTCGATTCGGCGAGGAGACAGCCGAGTTGTTGCGTGGGCGGCTGACCGCCCTGACCTTGGTACTCACCGTCACGTTGTCTGCGGCCTTCGTCGGAAATTCGCTTCAGGGAACCACCACAGCACTGTGGTTTCGCATCGCGACACTTGTTGTGCTCAGCGGTTGCCTGATCCGGCTACGGAGCGGACGCTGTTTACGGCTACGCCATTTGCGATTGATCGAACTCATCGTTTTCGGATTTGTGGTGGCACAGGTCTCGTTGATGTTCGGCGTGCGGATTGTCGAGCTTGCCGGCGAGCACGATGTGACTTCGGTGGTTGGAATCAAATACCTCTACCATGCTGCCTGGTGCGTGTTGATTCTGATCTACGGTATCTTCATGCCCAACACGTGGCGACGTGGCGCCGCGATCATGCTGCCGCTGGCCTGCCTCCCCTACCTGATCCTCGCCTGGCAACAGTGGTGGTTCCCCGACTTGGCGGCGATCCTCGGCGACTCAAAGTCCTTGAGCGCCATTCCCTTACCGGTCGTTGCGGCTGTGGTTGGCGTGTATGGCACCCACATCATCAACTCCGCTCGTCGCGAAGCATTCAAGGCCAGGCAGTTCGGCCAATATCGCCTGCTGGAGAAGCTGGGAAGCGGCGGCATGGGCGAGGTTTACAAAGCCGAGCACGTTCTGTTGAAGCGACCCTGTGCCATGAAGCTGATCAAGCCCGGCAGCCACACGAACGTCAAGGCCATCACGAATTTCGAAAAAGAGGTCAAAGCGACCTCGAAACTCACTCATTGGAATACGATCGAGATCTACGACTATGGCCATACCGAAGACGGCACGTTCTATTACGTCATGGAACTGCTACCGGGGCTCAGCTTGGAAGAGTTAGTGGCCAC
>JAUIHJ010000245.1 GCA_030432015.1 bacterium | reverse complement strand
CACGGGCACGCGGGTGGTCACCGGCGCTCGCGATAAGACGGTCAGAATCTGGGATGCCACCACGGGCAGTCAGGTTGGATCATGCCTCGGGCACACCTGGACGGTCACATCGGTCGCCTTCGCGAAAAACGGCGAGCGGATCGTTTCGGGCTCCTGGGACCACTCGATCAAAGTGTGGGACGCAAACGCCGGGGAGCTGTTGACGGTGAATGCTGCTCATCAGGAATCGATCACGGATCTAACATTCTCGCCCACCGGGGAGCAACTCGCCACCGCTTCGCGCGACGGCACCATCAAGATCTGGCACTTCGCCTCACGCGCGTTGATCGAGACTTTGCGAGGCCATGAGCAGGCGGTACAAGCTGTGGCGTTTTCGCCAAGCGGCACGCGAGTCGCCTCGGCGTCCTGGGACCAGACCGTCAAGCTCTGGGATCTTGCTGCACCCACAACGCCGATCACCCTCAGCGGGCACACGGATCTCGTGCTAGGGGTTGCCTTTCATCCCGATGGTCAGTGGCTGGTATCCAGTTCACGCGACAACACGCTGCGAATCTGGGATGCCGAGCAGGGAGATGCAATGGCAGTGCTCCATGGTCACACCGACCACGCGCATAATGTCGTCTTTAGTCCTGACGGGCGCTACTTCGCGTCGTGTGGCCATGTTTCCGTCAAGCTCTGGGATTCGGCCACAAAACAGGAAATCGCTTCTTCCCCGCGCAACACGATCCAGGAGGACTATGCGCTGGCGTTTGATCCCGCCGGTCGAACACTCGTCGCCGGCACCGACAGTACGTCGGTACGATTTTGGGATATCGACGGTTGGCAAGTGACGGATACGGTACAGGCACATAGCGACGAGATCTACCATCTTTGCTTTCATCCAGACGGTTCGCGGATGGTCTCTACGTCGAATGACGGGACGACCAAGATCTGGGACATGGAGCATCGGATTCCGCTCAGCACCCTGCGCGGCCATGTGGGCAAGGTAGGCCGTGTCGCGTTTTCACCGGATGGACGAAGTTTGGTCGGCGGCATGATCGACGGGCGAGTTGTCGTCTGGCGAGGGCAATGACTTTTCTCGATGGATACGACACGTCCCAGCCTCTTGATTCGCATTCGCAACCCACGCGACACCGTGGCCTGGGCCAGATTTTACGAATTGTACGGCCCCCTCCTGTACCGCTATGCACGTGCTCGAGGGTTAAGCCACGAAGAGTCGGAAGACATCCGTTCGACCTGTTACCAAGCGATCGTGACCCAGATTCGAACGTTCGACTACGATGAGGCGAAAGGTGGCTTCAAATCATGGCTACGTACGATGGTGAATCGCCGAGTGATCGATCGTTTGCGGAAGCGGCGTGTCCACCAGCTCGACAGCAACGCCCTGGCCGAATTGCCGGCCGATTCGCCGACGGCCGACGAGCTATGGGACGAACATTGGCGACGCCAACATCTTCGTTTCTGTATCGAAGCGGCGAGGCAGGATGTTTCCACGAAGACATTTGAAGCATTTCAAATGCTGGCCCAAGAATGTCGCTCGGTCCCCGAAGTCTGCGAAAAACTGGCGATGACTCCCAATCAAGTTTACAAGGCCAGAGCTCGCGTGCTGGCCGCCATTGGTCACCACATGGCGACGATCTATCCCGAGCACTTTGCGTGACTGGGCCGCGCCCGCGTGGCCTTCCAAAGATGCTCGCGGCACCAGCTTGAACGTCGCGCGGTTCTTCGTGCCGGCGGTAAGCCAGTTGATCGCGGGGAGGCATCCCGCAGGAATGCGTAACCCGGTTGTTCAACAGTCGCGCAGTATCAAGACGTGCCAGCACGCGCATGGATTACGTGGAACTCACCTGCCTGCGCCGCGGGCTTGGCTTTCGGCGACAGGCGATGAGCTTGGCACTGGTCCATGCAGGCTCAAGGCCTGGAGCGGCTGCAAGGCAACTTTTTGCAAGTCGTCGAGTTGCCAACAATCTCCGACCCCTAAATCCTGGCTGTGCAACGCTTTGCTACATCCTTCGGACCCGGCAGAAGTTCATCTCCTGCCGAGGCCTCCGACGGGGTGAAGAAATCCCCACTTTCTGCGGCCGATTTGCCCGCTTGCTGCGAATATTGGGTGGACCGCTTGCAGATGCAGCGCAATTCGCGTCGTGGCTCGCAAGATTTAAACGTGAAGGAAAGGGACTCAAATGGCCAAACGAACGCGGACGAGACGTCGTACCCTGGGCAACTTGAGGTGGCGCGACGACCCGGCACGCAGCCTCCGCATGTTCGAACAACTCGAACCACGGAGATTGCTGGCGGCCGACTGGCAGAACTTCATCAGCCCACTCGACGTTAACGGTGACACCTTCGTCTCGCCTGCTGACGTCCTGGTCGGGATCAACGAATTGAATCATCCGACGCTGCCAGAAAACGGCGGGCAATTGCCGGACCGAGCCAACCATGCCGATCGGCCGCGCTACGACACCAACGGAGATTGTGTGCTCTCTCCAAATGACCTCCTGCAAATCATCAATGCTCTCAACCACGACCGGACAGGTCCGGCGATCGAAGTCCGCCTTCAACAGGATACGGCGCCAGGTGGCACAACGAACCATGACCGTGTGACGTCAAATCCGCTGATCACCGGAACGGTCATCGATCTGGCGGGCGTGCGGTCGTTCGAAGTGCGTGTCGATGGTGGAACCTTTATCGAAGTACCACTGGAGCTCGACCAGACGTTTATGTTCGACCCCGGTTTTCCGCTCGACGGCACCGCGGACGGCGTCCACACGATTGACCTTCGCGCCACCGACGGGCTGCAACAGACGAGCGAGCAAGCTGGATTCTCTTTGATGCTCGATACGGTCGCACCCGGAGCAGTAACGACGCTGGAACTTCTGGCATCCAGTGACACTGGGGCGAGCAGCGAAGACGGAGTGACACGCGACAACACGCCCACCTTCACGGTCGCCTCTGAGGCAGGTGCCACGGTTGAACTGTTCGCCAACGGTACGAGCGTTGGTTCGGCCGAGGCGGGCGATCCTGCCACGGTAACCTCGGCGTTAGTGGCCGATGGTTTATACGACTTTACGGCGCGGGCCATTGATGTCGCCGGCAACATCAGTGCCACATCGTTGGTCAAGGTCGTCACCATCGACACGCAACGACCACAGCTCGACGTCACTTCACCGTCGAACAACGGCGTCGTGCATCGTGCTTCGCGACTCGAAGGAACGGCCAGCGACCCGCGCGGCGTGTCGCTTCGATACTCGATCGACCAACTCCCTTCGCAACCCTTTGTCGCCAACCAGGCTGGTGCGTTTGCGCGGCCGTTGTTTGCGCGCCAGCTTGTCGACGGGCAACACGCACTGAACGTGATCGCCGAGGATCTCGCAGGCAATATCGCCACGACGAGTCTCGCCATCGACGTGCAGAAGAACGCCGTGCCATTTGCGATCAGCGACCACGCGCCGCAGAGGGGCGCCGACGAGGTGGGCGTCAGACAACGGGTGCAGGTCTTCTTCTCACGACCCGTCGACCCGGCAACATTGGACGCAACAAATTTCTTTGCGTCATTCTCTGGACAACCACTACCTGCGACGATTGTGCCAGCCTCGACGGGCGATTTCGCCTGGCTCTTCTTTCACGATGCCTTGCCAGGTAGCGCGCAAGTCACTGTGAATATCAATGGCGATTCGATCCAAGCCGCTGACGGCGCCGTACTTGATGCCGACGGAGATGGCGTTGCGGGCGGCACTTTGGCCTTCTCATTCACGACCGGGAGTACGGCCCCGCTCGCCGGAGCGTCGCTGACCGGATTGGTGATGGACCCCGGCCCCGATAACCGGCCCCACACGGCCGACGATTTGCCGCTGGCTGGTGTGGACGTGTTTCTGCTGGGATTGGAGGAAGTCGTCGAGACGACCGGCGCTGATGGCCGATTCACCTTCGCTGCGGTCCCTGCCGGCAACGTCAAAGTCGAGATCGACGGCCTGCCCGCGCCCGCACCAGCGGGTGTCTATTTCCCTCAGATGGTGATGGACGCGTTCATGCAGGCGGGACAGGCGAACTTCGTGATGGCCGACATGGAGGAGCTTTTTCTGCCTCGGCTCAGACAGTCCATCTTGCAGACGGTCGATGGCAGTCAACTCACCACCATCGTCGCGGACGAAGACGCTGCACCGGATCTGACTCCGGCGCAGCGAGCGCATCTTGCGGTCACCATTCCGCCCAGCAGCCTCGTTGCGTCGGACGGGCGGTCTCCGGCAACTGCTGAGATTGGTATCAGCACGGTGCCTCCGGAACTGGTTGTCGACATGCTACCACCTGGCGTCCTGCAACACACCTTTGACATCACCGTCCAAGCCATAGGCGCGACCAACTTCGCGACCCCCGCGCCGCTCACCGTTCCGAATGTTTTTGGGGAAGCACCGGGGTCCCAGTTGAATTTCCTCAGCTTTGATCATTCCAGCGGGCGTCTGGTCATTGAGGGAACGATGACCGTCGCGGCGGACGGTCTGAGCGCCACCACGGATCCCGGCTTTGGCATCACCCATCCCGGCTGGCACGGCGCGACGCCGCCAGGTACGCCAACAACAAGTTGCACGCTGCCAGCGACCCCACCGGTCATTGTCGCACCCGTGCCAAACATTGATCTTCCGGAAGATCTCTTCTTTGTGACCGACAACGGTTCATTCGAGTTATCGTTTGAGAATGACGCGGCAAAGATCTCGCTCAATCCATTCAGTGACGCCTGCAACGCGACCAATCGCCAAGCCACGACGATGGTCGTCGAGTTAACGGTGAATCGCCCGCCACAAAACCTACAGTTTCTTTCGCCCAACCTGGTCACGCAGTCATTTCAGTTGCTGCCGCAGCAAAGCAAAGAGATTCAGGTCGACATCGCCGATCTGATCCCGCTGGTCAAGAATTTCGAGCAGGATGTATTGTTCGGGGCGAATGTAACCGTCAATGTCTATCGGTCGGACCAGCCGTCGGTGTCGCTCTTCGAGGATGAATTCAACGTCTATCGCTATCTCGACGCAGCCGATGACCAGCATGACGACGGCGTACTGGAGTTTTCGGACACCGTCGCCGATGGTCCGGGAAACGTCCGGCGTCAGCGGAAATTGGAATTGCGGGTTCACCCTACAGCCGCCGTCACGCCAGCCGCAGGGATCAGTTTGGCGGATTTCACCGTCGCCAACTCCGGCGAGAGCTCGGATCTAATCTTCGATCCCGTTGTGCTCGAAGGACTGGGCGAACAGTCAAAGAATTTGAATATCTTTGTTGACAAGACGAATACGATCGTTGGTGAAGTCTTAATGAAGGGCCGCGGCGTCGCCAAGACACGGCTGTTCGTGAACAAGCCGCGGCTGATCGCGGAATTTGCCAAGCTCTCAACCCCCAACGATCGCTATGCAATCACGGCTGTCTACCTGAATGATCCGTCGTCAGAGAACGTTCATTTGGACGACACGTATACGCTGAGCGTGACGGGACCTACCTCAACGGCGGTGACAGCTCCCATTCGGTTCGGTGCGAGCGCAGCGGATATCACCGCCGCGATCGAAGCACTGCCCTTGGTCCCCGCCGGCTCCGTCAGCGTTCGTCGTTTGGCGGAAGCCGACACTTCGACGGACGGCGAGCCGGTAACATCCCTAACCGTTTTCGTCGAATTCATTGGACCCCTCAATGGCACAGCGCTGCAATTGGGTCAAGGAACCATCGGCGGCAGCGTAACCACGTCGACCTATACGCTGGCAGCGATGGTGAATGACAGCCTGATTTCAGCCAGCGAACGGAGGCTCTTTGACAATTTGGAAGATGATCTCGTCACCCCTAAACCGGCCGAGCGAAGTGACTTGGCCGATGCGCTTGAACAGGCATTGCTTGCGCTCTTCACGCCGTTTCACGGGGGCGTCGAGCTGACGGCGACTCCGCCCGATGGAACGACACCGGCGGTGAGCTACATCTGGGACGCGACACCAGGATTACTATATGGAACATCGGGTATGCCTCTGGCTCCCAACGGCAACGGCGTCGACAATTTCGATGACCAGACGGTGATCGCCAGCAATGCCGCGCAGCACAGCAGTACCGTCAACACGTTCTTGCTTGCCAAAGCATCAAACAAGCTGCCGCAGACCGATGTCACCGTCTTTCCGGGGTCGCATCTGGAGCGGAATCGGGCGGATGGGACGGATCTGGGACGCACCGCCTTTATTAATGCGATGGCATACACCGCGGCTCATGAAGCAGGACACACGCTGGGTCTGAATCACACCGCCCAGGCCGCAATTACGCCCGCCGGTAATCTGGTTGTTAGTGTCAACGCCGCCGGCAAGCGTCTGGAGGTAAAGAACCCGGCACTGGCGGCCTGCGCCTCGGACGGCTGCAAGGACATCATGTATGGAGGCAACCTGGACTTCGTCGCCGGCAGTACCTTCCAGCCAGGCCTGTCGGCGGACCTGCTCAAGCTGGGAACGAAGATTGATTGGACACCGGCCGAGGGAATGGCAGCGCTCAGCTTCTTAACGCGGCAACGTGCCCTGGAGCGACACGCCGGCCGGCCCGGCTTCAATGGCGTCGACGGACGGCTCGATCACGCGTTGGGTGCTCCCATACCGGGACCACAGCTGGCGATCGTTGATTCCCAAGGTTCGCTTGTGCTCAACTCGCTTGACTTCGGCACGGCTTCTCTCGGTGCAGCGTCGTCCAAGACATTAGAACTGATGAATTTTGGTAGCGATCCCGTCCTGCTGCGCGACCTGGTTCTTGAGGATCCGACAAGCTCCTTTACGCTCTTCGGCTTCACCCCGGACACAACTCTGCTTCCCGGCGATTCGCTGTTTGTGGATATACGGCTGACGCCAACAGCCAGCAGCGAATTGAACGCTCGGCTGGTTCTCGATTCAACCGACCCGGACGCGGTTTCAGTAATCTCCTTGACAGGGTTTGGGCTCAGCCCGGACGGGGATCTTCGGATCGAACTCGACAACAACAACGTTGGCGGGGCCCTCCTACGAGCCCCGGTTTCCTTCGACGCATTCGCCGTGCTCCGCAATATCGGCGACAGCGAATTGGAAATCACGAACATCGAGATCGGCGCTCGCGGTCAGACGCACTATTCGCTAACCGGGCTACCCACGGAACTGGGAGACCTTGGTCCATTCCGGTTGGCCCCGGGCGAATCCTTGGATGTGGGCCTGGTATTTGATCCCCAACAGGCCGGCCTGATTCCTGGTGATATCGTCGTTCACTCCAATGATCCGGATACTCCGGTCCTGAGCCAGGCCCTGGTAGGAACCGGCTTGAGTGGTTCGAGCCCATCAGGAACGCTGGGTGAGGACTATGTCGCCATCACCGACCCAGCGCGACCGGATGTGCCTGCCCTGCGTGACGTGACTGATCCCGGTGGCAACTTCAGTTTCTTTATGCCGGCCGAACGATTGATCCATTCGGTTCTCTTCGATCCGGTCAGTGGCCTGATCGCCCACAGCTTCGACATGACCGAATCGAGCGGCCAGGACTCGACGTTGCCGGCCTTTGTTTTCGGTGCCAGCACCGAGCATGACGGTGATGGGGATGGGCTGCCACGAGACGTCGAACTGGCAATCGGCACTTCGGACGCACTGAGCGACACCAATGGCGACGGTCTCAGCGACTTTGCGTCGCTCCGAGCAGGAGTTGACCCATTGGCCGGATTCACCGCAACGACCGGTGCAATCAGCCTGCTGCCGCTGGGCCATTCCGCCAATGACGTCGTGGTTGTGACCAGCGCGACCGATCCGAATAAGACCTTGGCGTTGGTCGCGACGGGTGACGCGTCGGGTGGTATCGCGATCGTCGATGTCACCGATCGAAGCGGTCCAATTCTGCTGGCAGAATTGACGTTGCCCGGGGTGGCGATTGAAGTGCGTGTGAATGTGGGTGGCACGATGGCTGCCGTTTCGTCAGGCGGTCAAACCCACCTCGTTGACCTCTCGGATCCCACCAATCCACGGTTAACGCGAACGATCGACGCGAGTCGCGCCACGTTGTTCGACGGATTTGCCTACCTGGTTCAAGGTACGACACTGATTTCAATGGATGTGAAGACAGGTGAAATACGAGACGACCGGCCGCTGGCAAACGAAGGAAGCTTTACCGATCTTGAGCGGCTGGGCAACTTGTTGTTTGCCATGTCTGGGAGCGGCCGCTTGCGAATCTTCGAGCTGTCCGCCGACCACAACGGGCAAATCACAGAACGCGGCGAGATCAAGGTCAACGGCACGGCCGGCAGGATCTTCGTCGACGGCAACGTTGCATATTTGATGACCACGACGGGGAATCGACGACCATTCGTCACCGTCGACATCTCTGACCTCGACCACCCGCGCCTGCTTTCCGCGGAGGCAAACGGGCTGCTACTGCCGCGAACCGAGGTCGCCACCAACAGTTCAACGTGGGGATACCTGATAGGTCGCGACCCCGTCGCACCGTTCGATCAGCGGCTGAGTGTCATTGATGTCTCCGATCCATCAATCGACACGCCACAGATCACCACGTTCAATTTGCCGGAACAACCCAAAGGTCTTGCAATCGGTAATGGCCTGGTATTCGCCGCAGTGGGAACGGACCGTGTGAACGCGCCCGGAACCGGTGGCTTGCACATTCTGAATTTTCCGTCATTTGATGCGGCTGGGCAGCCGCCTACGGTAACAATCTCCACGCCGTTTGACGACGATCCATCAACGGATGGCCTGCAGCTTGTCGAGGGCACGACGATCGTCGTGGTCGCCGACGTGTTCGATGATGTACAGATCCGCAACGTCGAATTGTTACTGGACGGACAGGTGATCGGCAACGACGTGAATGCGCCATTCGAGTTCGATGCGCGGCTCATGGCCAGGAACGAGGAGCAAGGCATTGCCTTGCAGGCACGCGCCTTTGATACTGGCGGCAACAGTTCGCTGAGCAACCGACTCCCGATCGAACTGATTCAAGACAATCAGCCCCCAAGGATCACGTCACTGGAGCCCAGCGATGGCGGCTTCCGCCCGGAGGGTGTGGTCGAAGTCCGCATCGGATTCGACGAGGATCTGGCGGCGGCGGCGCTGGACATCACGCGTTTCACATTGCGCGACCAGGCCGGGACTCCGAAAATCCCCGACAGCGTGACATTCGCACCGCGCGAAGCACAGCTCGTGTTCGCGACGTTGCCCGTGGGGGAATATACGCTCGCCATTGACGGCGCCAATATCACCGACCCGGCAGGCAATCCGCTCGCCACCGGCGACGTCGTCAGTACCTTTACGGTCGATAACGGGACCGTCTTTTGGATCAATCCGGCAAGTGGCCAATGGCACGATCCAGCAAACTGGAGCACGCGCCAGGTTCCGGGACCGGCGGACGACGTTGTAATCGGCGTGGCAGATCAAATTGTTATCGATGTGAATCGCAACGAACCGCGACCCCGGGTCCATCGACTTCTTTCGGAAGAGCTCGTGATTGCCGATGGAGGGCTCGTCCTGGATGGGCCCTCCGAACTTAATGGCGGCTTGCAATCGCGTTTTGGTTCAGAGAGCGGCCAACTGACCTTTCAGGCCGAAACGGTCCTGGGAGGCAAGAGCGTCATTGGCGCAACGTTTGACGGTACAGGCTCAGTAATCAATCGGGGCACGCTGACCTTCCTGGACGGCGAGGTTTCCGAGCTTCACATTCCGTTTGTCAATCAGTCGCACGTCCGGGTCGACGCGGCCGCGATCGAGTTGGGCGCCGCGCTCACGAATGAAGGAACCTGGGAACACCGTGCTCTGTCGAGCGTTTCGAGTCGTGGCGGCGAGTTCATCAATCACGGGGAACTCATCTTCACCAGTCCGCTGGCCAAGGCATCCTATACGGTGCCGCTGAACAACGTCGGCCAGCCGATCCAGCTCGGTTCCGGTCGCGAGCTTATTCTGGGTGGCGGCGGCACGCTTTCGAATTCCGTCGTTACGATCGACGAAGGTGGTCGCATCGAGATTTCTGGCGGCGACATCGTGTTCTCCAACGTTGACATTAGCGGAAACGGAACCCTGGCCACGACCAATGGGAGTTTGACCATCCCTGAGGGGACATCCACAGGCGTCGATCTGGCGGGCAATACACTCGAACTGGGTAATGTCGGCGGAGGTATCTTTGATGTCGTCGTCGAAGGCACGCTGACCAACGCGGGTCACGCCGTCTGGCATGGCGCGAATTTGGAAATCGGTGCAGCGGGCCGGTTTCTCAACACAGGTCAAATGCAACTACTGGCGCGCAACCGCAATCTGACGGGGCAATTCGACAACCAAGGGACCATCGAATATGTCGGCGGCACGCTGAACATGAACGGTGCGACGCTGAACAACCGCGGTGTCTGGGATTTCCAGGGACCCAACACGATCGTCAATCGACCTG